>NZ_JAJNIL010000009.1:0-148483 GCF_022386455.1 Mammaliicoccus sp. I-M35
TACCAAATTGTTTAATGAGACGTTTGATAAACGCATATGCTGAATGATTATCTCGTTGCTTACGCAACCAAATATCTAATGTATGTCCCTCCGCATCAATGGCACGATATAAATAACTCCATTTTCCTTTTATTTTGATGTACGTCTCATCAATACGCCATTTGTAATAAGCTTTTTTATGCTTTTTCTTCCAAATTTGATATAAAATTGGGGCATATTCTTGAACCCAACGGTAGACCGTTGAATGATGAACGTTTACACCACGTTCCCTTAATATTTCAGATATATCACGATAACTCAATGCATATCTTAGATAGTAGCCAACGGCTACAGTGATAACATCCTTGTTAAATTGTTTATATCTGAAATAGTTCATACAGAAGACTCCTTTTTGTTAAAATTATACTATAAATTCAACTTTGCAACAGAACCTTTTGTATTATGTTTTGCTAAACGTTATGACAAAAGTTAAATCACGCATTTATGCCGAGAAAATTTATTGAAGTTGAAAAGAACTCTTAACTAAACTTGGAGACGAATGTCGGAATAGCGTGAGCTATTAAGCCGACCATTCGACAAGTTTTGGGATTGTTAAGGGTTCCGAGGCTCAACGTCAATAAAGCAATTGGAATAAAGCAACTTTTTTATTTTTTAGTCATAATTCTACAGTTGGAGTTCCAACATGCTTCCTTCTTCTGATTTCATGAAGCCGTTTTTTTGATAAAAATTTTCTGCTAGTTCTCCACCTGTAATTAGAAAAATTTTATATATTTCATCAAGTTTGAGTGAAGCAGAGACAGAATTCATTAATTTTTTACCTACGTCATTTTTTTGATATTCAGGTATAACATGAAATTCATCTATACAAAATTGGTTCATGCCACTGAAATAATAATCTATTCTGCCGATACACATTGCGATTACTTTATTATTTTCTTCGATTACATATCCTTTAGAATTAAATCCGCTCATTGTGGCTTCAATTCTAAGTAATGCTTCTTTTTCAGTCCATTTGTTATACCATGGATCTCCCTCATAAGCTGAAACTAAATTTTTAGCACAAGCAGTATAGTCTTTATTTTGAATACTTCTAAATTTCATATACATCCCTCTTTTTGATTGTATATATTTTCTGTTATTACTGTTTTTTATCTAGTATTTCTTGTAATGGTGTTTGTTTTTGATTAAGTACCTTTTCTAAGTCATTGCTATATAAATTTAAATGATTTTCTTTTATGTCTTTTTGTATAGCTAAAGTAAAATCGATAAGGTCACTAGGTAGATTAGATTCTTCTAAGATTTTTTTGTTTTCCTTTTCGTTTACATTTATCAGATTAATATTTAAATCTAATATTTTTCCTAATTCTTCATAGGTAATAGGTGTACCACCTAATTCATATATTTCTTGCTTAGGTGCTAATTCTGATATTATACGTGCAGCTGCAATTGCATAATCTTTTTTAAGAGCCCATCCTACTTTTCCATTACCAGCTGAATGTTTGAAGTCTTCTCCTTTTTTTGCAGCTTCTAATAAAAGAAATTCGTTTTCAAGATACCAGTTGTTTCTTAAAAATGCGTGTTTGATACCAGATTCTGAAATTAATGTTTCTGTTAGTTTGTGGTCAGGAGCGATTATAGATTCAGATTCTGTTGCATTAGGTGCTGAAGTATAAGCAACAAAACTTACGTTTGATTCTTTTAATGCTTTTACTACATTTTCATGTTGTTCTTGTCGTCTTTCTAAATTTCCAGAAGATATAAATAAAACTTTATCAATGCCTTCAAAAGCTTTAATCAATGATTCTAAATTAAAATAATCTGCTTGTCGTATTTCTACTCCTAAATCAACTAAAGATTGTGCTTTATCAAGGGAACGAACAGTAACGGATACATTGTCTACTCCTACTATTTCAACAAGTTCTTTTGTCGCTATATTTGCTAAATCTCCAGTTGCGCTTGTTATTAAATATTTCATTTTATCTTCTCCTTTTTTTATTACTTATTCTATTAATTTACTCGTTTTCTTTAAAAATCAAAACGTTTTGCTTGGGTTTTTGATTATGATTAGTGGCAATAGACATTTATATTAGATCTACAGAGCAGACAAAGAAAGAACATGCATTTATGCCGAGAAAATTTATTGAAGTTGAGAATAACCCTTAACTAAACTTGTAGACGAATGTCGGCATAACGTGAGCTATTAAGCCGACCATTCGACAAGTTTTGGGATTGTTAAGGGTTCCGAGGCTCAACGTCAATAAAGCATCTATAATTATTTGAAAATATAAGTTACAATATATTCAAAAATATTTTTGAATGAGGTGTAATTGTGATTAAGACTATTGTAACTGCTGCTATTCTTTATATTGCCACTGCAGTAGATTTATTAGTGATTTTATTAATATTTTTTGCTAGAGCAAAGACTAGGAAAGAATATCGAGATATTTATATTGGTCAGTATTTGGGTTCTATTATTTTAATATTAGTTAGTTTGTTTTTAGCTTATGTATTAAATTATGTTCCTGAAAAATGGATATTAGGATTATTAGGATTAATACCGATTTATTTAGGTATTAAAGTAGCAATTTATGATGATTGTGAAGGAGAAAAAAGAGCTAAAAAAGAATTAAATGAGAAGGGGCTATCAAAATTAATTGGTATTGTTGCTATAGTAACGATAGCAAGTTGTGGTGCTGATAATATTGGTTTATTTGTTCCGTATTTTTTGACATTAAGTGTTGCTAATTTATTAATTACTTTGTTTGTCTTTTTAATTTTAATTTTCTTCTTAGTATTTACCGCACAAAAATTAGCTAATATTCCAGGAGTTGGGGAAATTGTTGAGAAATTTAGTCGTTGGATTATGGCTGTTATTTATATAGCTTTAGGTTTATTTATTATTATTGAAAATGATACTATTCAAACAATTTTAGGTTTTATATTTTAATTTAGGGTGTGATTTTATATGAGTTATGAAAATACTTGTGATGTGATCTGTGTACATGAGGATAAAGTTAACAATGCTTTAAATTTTTTAGAAGATGATAAATCTAAGAAATTACTTACCATTTTAGAAAAAATTTGTGATGAGAAGAAATTGAAAATCATATTATCTTTGATTAAAGAAGATGAGTTGTGTGTTTGCGATATTTCTTTGATATTGAAAATGAGTGTTGCTTCAACTTCACATCATTTAAGGCTTTTATATAAAAATGACGTACTTGATTTTTATAAAGATGGAAAGATGGCATATTATTTTATTAAAGACGATGAAATAAGAGAGTTTTTCTCTAAAAATCAGGAGGGTTTTTGAAACGAGTTCCTTCTTGTCTTGATGTGGATCGGGATTTTTGTTGTAGTTTTTATCTTACTATTTTGGAGAAAAGAAAAATAAATAGATCACGTATTTATACCGAGAAAATTTATTGAAGTTAAGGGTTCCGAGGCTCAATGTCAATAAAGCAATTGGAATAAAGTAATAAATTTAAGGAGTGTTATTGTGGAATTTTTAGGTATTGAATTAGCACAATTTTCAGCATTTATGATTGCTGTTGTAATTATTATTATAGCTCCTGGTCCAGATATGTTTTTTATTTTAAGTAGGAGTATTTCAGGAGGTAGGAGATTAGGATTTTTAACAACTTTAGGGATACTACTAGGCGTAATGTTTCATATCTTTTTAGCTGCTTTGGGTATATCTTCTATTTTGATGGCTTCATCGTTAGCATTTCAAATCGTTAAATATATTGGGGCTGTTTATCTTATTTATTTAGGTGTTAAGAGTTTTAGAGAGAAAAGTTTTTTTGATACTAATATTGAACAAGTACCTGTATCTGGTAAATCAGCGTTTATACAGGGAGCTATTACAAATGTTTTCAATCCAAAAGTTGCATTGTTCTTTTTAACGTTTTTACCTCAATTTGTTAATGAAAATACAGGTAATATCTTTATTCAATTTGTATTTTTAGGTTTTTGCTTTGCCTTTTCAGGATTTATATTTGATCTTATTTTATCTTTCTTAGCGAGTTCGATAATTAGTTATTTTGCTAAAAGTAAAATTGCTATGCTTTTACAGCAAAAAATTAGTGGTGCTATTTTGGTAATATTAGGTCTATTTTTAGCTTTAGAAAAAAGCTAATTTTTTTGTGATTTTGAAACGAGTTTCTCCTTGATAATCAAACATAATGAACAATATATAGAAGTAATTTAGGTAGAGTTATTTTTCATTATAAATTATGCTATAATCTTATTAGATTTGGTTACTTCCCCTGATTTAATCAAATTATAAATAAGTCTCTATCATACACCTCACTAATGTGGGGTGTGTTTGTTTAATAAATGACAAAGTTCAATGATTTTAGAAACATGTTCATTACTAGCGGAGTATATATTTAAAAGAATTTATATGTTAATGTGTATGTAGACATATTAAACACAATTATGCGGAGAATCTACTCGATTATTTGAGTAGATTTTTATTTTGATTAGAGTGTCCAAAGTGATATACTTAATATAGTTTAAACCTATATCTCTGTTTTAGATTTAAACTCATATTTGGTAATACCTTTTTCACCTCACTAATTAGTGAGGTGTTATTGTTTATAGGATAAAGAAATGATATAGTAGTTAGATGAAACTGTGTTACCCTAAAACACTTAACCTCTACACAATGCCATGATGTGGAGGTTTTTTTATTGATTAATATATAATGATGTAGTATTACTATATATGAGTACATTTTATGTACTTAATTTTCATATACAATAATCCATTAACTTACCCTATCATTTTTAATGATAGGGTAAGTTTTTCAATTTTATATTGCTATATTTAGAATTGTTTGGTAGTTTGGTTATACAAGGAAGGGCTTAACATCCAATTTATCTTTCCTTGTAGTTAAATGATCTATTTCGCTTTACCACTCTAGATCTCTTCCTAATAACTAGAGTGGTTTTTGTATGAAAAAAACTTTTAAATGAATACTAGATGTTAGATTATGTACTATCATTTTTCCAATTATGTTTTAATAAAAAAAGCCCCGTTATGGGGCTTTTTTATTCCTCTATTATTTCGTCTATATCTTCAATCTCTGTCACATCGACATTATCTTCTTCAATAATAGAATCTAGTCTTTTATGAATCTCATCTTCAGTCCAACCTGTTTCTTGAAGTGGTTTACTAATTTTCATGATTTGTTCTCCTTAGTATGATATTTCACTCGTTTTTGCAGAAATATTAAATACTTATCGTTTGAAATTCACTATGGTTTATGAATTAAAAGTCTCAAATGTCATTTCATACAAATCTTTATCATCTAAATTAACAAACTCCTCAATATTTACTCTATATGTGATACTATTTTGCTTTTTAGAGATTTGGCTAAAATATTTTATATTTATATACATATTAGTTGTATACCCATTATTTTTAATTGTATCTTCAAACTCTTCAAACGCCTTTTTATTAATAGGCATTAAATAAAATTTATTACTAGGCAAAATATTTATATGTTTTTCTTGTAAAATTTCATTTTCATTTTCATCTAAATAAACTTTTATATCAATATTTTTAGCAGTCCCACCACCTAAATTTTGTAGTTTAAAAGCAGTATTTACATAGTCAGTATCAGATTCAGTTAAATTCTTCAATTTCAAACGTTGAGTTTGTTCAATAATAATCTGATCAAAAGTCAAGAATGGTATAAAAGAAATCTTGATTTGTCTTATTTGTATCATTACTGAAACGAAATATAAAATCGCCATAATAAATGTTCCAATTGAACCAATTGCTTGTAAAATATTTAACATTAAATTCCTCCTTATAATAACTTATTTCTACTCTATCTATATAATACAAGCTATAGTTAATAATATAAAATAAATGATGTATAATTGCATTATCATTTTAGTAATTCAGGTTTTAAAAATAAAGTTATAAATTAGAAAATCATCAATAATTATTATGATTTAAATGTCTCTAAATATATTTAAGTGATAAGCCAAACCACTCAATATACCGTTATCTTAATAATTTAGAAGACAAGGGAGAGTAAAATTAATGAAGATTATCTAACTAGTTTTTCTGTAGCACACATAAAGAATTTACACAAATGTATGATTAAAACTAAAAATGGAAAATTAAAAGAGTTAACAAACGAAATATAAGGAGCCCTTTATGAATAAATATACAAACATTTTTTTGGTAGCATTAAAACTTGGTTTATTATCATTCGGTGGACCTACTGCCCATTTAGGTTATTTTTATGATGAGTATGTGAAGAAAAGAAAGTGGCTTGATGAAAAAGAGTACTCTGATTTGGTAGCACTATGCCAGTTTTTACCTGGTCCTGCAAGTAGCCAAGTAGGCATTGGTATTGGAACTATGAGAGGAGGAATCATAGGAGGTATTATCTCATTTATAGGATTTACTCTTCCTTCTGTAATTATGCTAATGATATTTTCAATGCTATTTACAAATAGTGATGCGAATTTCACTTGGATACAAGGCTTAAAACTAGTAGCTGTTGCCATTGTAGCTCAAGCCATTATTGGTATGGGTAAAAAATTAACAAATACTAAAACCACTATTACATTGGCATTATTTGTACTTATATTAGCATTAGTAATAAATAATCTTTATATACAAGTTATTGCACTATTAATAACTGGTGTATATGGTCTTATATTTCTAAGAAAAGATGCAACATCTAGAAATAAAATAAAAAACAAAACATTTAACTTACCTAAAAAATTAGGTTTAGTTTCTTTATCGCTATTCTTTTTACTCTTAACTATATTACCTATAGCTAGTTCAATAACCAATAATCTATGGTTAAAAATGTTTGATAGTTTTTATAGATCGGGTTCTTTAGTTTTTGGGGGAGGACATGTTGTCTTACCTTTATTGAAAAATGAGTTTGTACCATCAGGTTTAATATCACCCGATAACTTCCTAACAGGTTATGCTGCTGCTCAAGCTGTACCCGGTCCATTATTTACGTTTGCTTCATATATTGGTATGTCAATAGAAGGAATTTCAGGGGGGATTTTGGCAACTATCGCTATTTTTCTACCTGCGTTTCTTTTGCTATTTGGAATTTTGCCATTCTGGGATAATATTAAGTCTAATATATATGCTGAAGGCTTTTTAAAAGGTATAAGTTCGGGCGTAGTCGGCATTCTTATTGCTGCTTTTTATAATCCTATTTGGACGTCAACGATTAATTCAGAATTAGATTTTGCTTTAGGTAGTCTATTGTTTGTATTATTAATGTATTTTAAATTTCCCTCTTGGTCTATCGTTTTAATAGGTATTATTTTAGGTGTTCTATTTTATTAATCTAAATTAAATAAAATAATTTAGAAGTACAGTATTAAAAGGATAGTTTATTTGAAACCCACTTTAAAAGAGCATACTATTAAATTAGATTAACTAAGGAGGTTTTATTAATGAGAGCAGCAGTTTGGTATGGTAAGAAAGATGTACGAGTTGAAGAGCGAAAATCTAAAGATTTAAAAGACAATGAAGTCAAAGTTAAAGTAGCTTGGGCTGGAATTTGTGGTACAGATTTACATGAATACTTAGAAGGTCCTATATTTATTTCAACAGATAAGCCAGACCCGTTCCTTGGACAAAAAGCGCCTGTTACATTAGGACACGAATTTGCAGGCATAGTAGATGATATTGGTTCTAAAGTTACAAAATTTAATAAAGGCGATCGTGTTGTCATTAACCCTACAGTTTCAAATCATGAAAAAGAAGAAAATATTGACCTTTATGATGGTTATTCATTTATAGGCTTAGGTTCTGATGGTGGATTTGCAGAATTCACAAATGTCCCAGAAGAGAATGTTTATGAATTACCTGATAATGTTTCAGATAAAGAAGGTGCTCTCGTAGAACCAACAGCTGTTGCAGTTCAAGCAATTAAAGAAGGGGAAGTTCTATTTGGCGATACTGTTGCTATTTTTGGTGCAGGACCAATTGGTTTATTAACAATAATAGCAGCCAAAGCAGCTGGTGCTAGCAAAATATTTGTTTTCGATTTATCAGAAGAACGACTTAATAAAGCTAAAGCAGTAGGCGCCACTCATACTATAAATTCTCGTGAATCAGATCCAAGTGATATTATTAGTAAATACACTGATAACGGCGTTGATGTATCATTTGAGATAGCTGGTGTAGCCCAAACACTTAAATCAGCAATAGACGTTACTAAAGCAAGAGGTATTGTTGTTATAGTTTCTATATTCGGACATCCTATTGAATGGAACCCAATGCAATTAACGAATACAGGTGTAAAACTTACTTCAACAATTGCTTATACACCTACTACATTTCAACAAACGATAGATTTGATTAATGAAGGTAATTTAAAAGTAAAAGATGTCATCACTGATGAAATTGAGTTAAATGATATTGTAGAATCAGGGTTTGAACAACTTGTAAACGATAAATCACAATCCAAAATTCTTGTTAAATTATAATATAGGTTATAACAACAAATGAGTTTACTACCCTACTTTTATCAATATATATAATAGATCAACTGACTACTACGTGTTTAGCAATCTCTCAATCCTGAAATAAGACTGTTAGGAGCTTTATATGTTTTAATGATTATGGAGTGGGTATATATTACTATTGATAACTTTAGGAGGAATTTATTTATGGCAAAAAAAATTGCTGTTGTACTAGATAATTATTTTGAAGACGTTGAATATACAAGTCCAGTTGAGGCTTTAAAAAACGAAGGACATGACATTACTGTAATAGGAAAAGAAACAGGTACAGTAAAAGGTAAATCTGAAGATACTGAAGTAACAGTAGATAGAGCGATTAGCGATATAAAACCTGAAGATTTTGACGCATTACTTATCCCAGGGGGATTCTCACCAGATATGTTACGTGGAGATGAAGAAGGTCGTTTTGGAGAATTCACAAAACATTTCGTTCAAAATGAAAAGCCTGTATTTGCGATTTGTCATGGACCACAGCTATTAATCGATACAGACTTATTAAAAGGTAAAAAATTAACAAGTTTCTTATCAGTTCGTAAAGATTTAGAAAACGCTGGTGCAACAGTAGTAGATGAATCAGTTGTAGTTTCTGATAATATCGTCACTTCACGTACACCTGATGATTTAGAAGACTTTAACCGTGAATCTGTAAATTTATTAAAATAATCATTTTTAAAAGAGGAGACTATCAGTCTTCTCTTTAGTTTTATATAAAATAGTCATCATTAACACAAATGAAGATATTCTTAGTAAGATGATTAATTCTATAAAGGTTTATGTTTATAAGGTAAGGTAAGAGGTATAGTTTAGCATGCTTGTAAATAATATTTAGAATGGAGTGTTATTTTATGAAAGCAGTCACTTATCAAGGACATAAGAAGATGAAGATGGAAAAAGTTGAAGATGCTAAGATTATTGAATCAACTGATGCAATTATAAAGATAACAGCATCTGGGATTTGTGGTTCAGATTTACATTTATATCATCAAGGTGATTTATTCATGGAACCTGGTTTTGTCATTGGACATGAACCGATGGGTATTGTTGAAGAGATAGGAAAAGATGTAAAAAAACTAAAGAAAGGAGATCGTGTGGTAATACCTTTTAATATTGGGTGCGGGGATTGTTTCTACTGCAATAACGACATGGAATCTCAGTGTGACAATTCTAATGAAACACCAGCGAACTGGAAGTTAGATAATGGTGGACTATTCGGTTTTGGTAATCTTCATGGTAATCACTGGGGCGGACAGGCAGAATACTTAAGAGTACCTCATGCTGACTTTTCTTCGTTTAAGGTTCCCGATAACAATCTAAAAGATGAGCAAGTTTTATTCTTATCAGACGTTGTACCTACTGCTTACTGGAGTGTAGAACACTCAGGCGTTAAAACCGGAGATACAGTTATTGTATTAGGTTGTGGTCCTATCGGTTTAATGGCGCAGAAGTTTGCAAAACTAAAAGGTGCAGAGAGAGTGATTGCGATTGACAATGTACAGCATCGTCTCAATCACGCTAAAAAGTACAATGGTGCTGAAGTGTATAACTTTGATGAAGAACAAGAAATAGGTAAACTTCTTAAAGAAAAAACGCGAGGTGGCGCAGATGTTGTTATTGATTGTGTAGGAATGGATGGACAGCAATCGAGTCCAGAACAAGAGCTATCTGAGCATTCTCAACAACGTGGAACAATAAGTCCTATACTTACTGCTACTGAATCAGTAAGAAAGTTTGGGACAATACAGCTTACCGGTATATATGGATCACCTGCTGATAATTTCCCTATAGATTTAATATTTAACCGTGATATTACAGTAACAAGTGGACAGGCTCCTGTTATTCATCTAATGCCTAAACTTTACGAGATGATTAAAGATGAAGTATTTGATCCTACAGAAATTATTACACATACTTTCCCACTTGAAGAGGCAGACGAAGCTTACAAAGTATTTGATCAGAAGAAGGATAACAACATCAAGGTTGTATTTAAACCAGAATAGACTATAAAAACTTTTGTTCTCGACTATTAAATTATTGGATATTGTTAGAGGAGATAGTTTATCTCATTAAAAAAAGGAGTATCATGAACACTTTGTTCTTATGATGCCCCTTTTATTTTTTTATTAATTATTAAATAATCTATCATCTCTACTAATAATTATTTTTCTCTAAAAACTCATTTAAAACTTTATCTGATATTGATTTTAATGATACTGACTTTAGAGATACTGATATTAATGACATGAATGGAATGAGTGGTAATAATATAGATAGTATGTCTGAAATAAATGACCTTTCACTCCATTCAAACCATGAAAATGATCATTATTTAATTGATGAACAATCTCATTTATTAAAACCCTTACCTAAAGACTTACAAGAATTCATTAAAAGTAGATATATATTAACTGATAGCATAAGTATTATAAATAAAATTATGCAAGCTAAAAGAGAAGCAGCTAATAGACGTGGTGATGGCTTATTCTTTATGTTCGAAGAAAACCCCTACTTATCGAAAAAAATTATTGATATCTTAATAACTGTCAATCGAGAAATGCAGAAAAAACGAGAATCAGTTCAAGCACTGTTAGGCTATTACTATAATTCATTAGTCAATGGTTTAGAAGAATTTCATTTTACAGAGCAAGCAAAAAAACAGTACAAAATAAAGAAAATCCATTTCTAGATATATAAACGATCATATAAAGAGCGTTTATATATACTTCTTAAATATGTTTAAAGATGATTGTTTGATGAAGATTCACCATCAGAAGAAGATGTATTAAAAACTGATGGAGACAAAGCGTCTATCACAACTGAATTAAGCGATGAAATGACTTTTGAAAGAAAAAACTAATGACTTGAATTAACCATAAATTCAATTAGTGGCGTAAATGGTCTTTTAAAGGTCATTTAACGTTTCTTTCTAAATTAGGGTGTTTAACATCAAAGGCTAATAAAAAGAACGTTCTATTCTCTTCTATGTTTATGTGATGTGCTAATCATTAAATATTAAAAAAAGATTGGCATAATGACATGACGTTTGTTATTGTTCTATACTGCCTTGTTATACCAATATTTATAGTGCTATATAACCATAAAAATAATTAAAATTATGGTATATGCAATTATACATATATACTGGAAGTTTAGTCTGTTAGGTTTGATACAAATGAATAAAAAATATAATCTTGTTATTCTATGAAGAACAATGTGTTCAAATAAAACAATTACAATTAAAAAGTCAATTTTATTATATTTTACGCATTTTGGAACCCTGTGAAACATCCTCATTTACAATGAAAAAATTTTATCAATGAGTTCTCTTTGTAAGATTGTTTAAGGCCTTAAAATGATTTTAATAATTTTCTTTGAATTGGGTAATAGTTTGCCCTGTCCATTTTTTAAAAGCACGTAAAAATGAACTAGTTTCTGAATAACCAATCAAATAGGCTACCTCATCAATTTCTATATGATAATTTTTAATATAATTAATAGCCATTAATTTTTGAACTTCCTGCAATTGTTGTTTATATGTTGTACTTTCAGCAGATAGATTTCTTAGAATTGTTCTAGTACTAATACCGATATTTTTAGCGATGTCCTCTAGTTTGAAATTGCCACTAGGTATCAATTTAAATAATATAGATTGAATAGTTGAGGTGAATTTTTGATTATTAGCTAACTCTGCTAACCTATGATTAAATTCACCTTCTTAGAAATCCCACATGACATTATATTGAAGGAAATTTTTATAGAGTGAAATGATGAAGAATTAGTTTTTAGATATATCACAGGATGATATAATTATAAAGTCGCCTATCTCTCAGGCGTCAATTGACGTAGAGGGGGAGGTGCATATTAATGTTCGAAACTCTTGTTCACATCATGACCACAGTCATCGGTGGTTGTATCGTCACTCTTTTTGCGCATTGGTTAAGCAATCGAGATGATAAGTAAAATAGGCGACGACTAGCCAACGCAAAAATCCCCTCACTATTGCGAGTAGTGAGGGGATTGGTGCATATATGCACGAAACTCTTGTTAAATAGAGTATAACATTATAATGAAGAAAAATGCAAAATAATGAAATAAATATTGAAGATTTTAGCTTCCGTGGTTTTCTCATTTCCTTCATCTATATTATTATAAAAGTCATACATAGTATTTTTTAAAGATGGATTCACTTGATTTCCATCACCCTCATATTTCTGACTCTCATCTTCCAAATAATCTAAGAAAGTATTATGAAAATCCTCAAAGTCAGACCATAATTTGACATCTCTTTTTATTTCATTAAAAAGAGTGTTTTTTAGTAAAAGGTTATTATTCTGATCGTATGAATAAAAATCCATTACCTATAAAAAATATTATATACAATTAGTATTTCTTTCCTTTATACATTAAGTAATTTTAAAATTTCAATCATTTGTTAAAGTACGATAAACAGTTGAACGACTAACACCTGTTTTTTTGCGATTTCCTCACCTGTAAGTTTTTGTTCGGCTGTCATTTTTGGAGTTATATGGCACAAATTTTGTTTTTTAAATGGCAAAACACCCCTTATTTAGTTAATAAGGGGTGTTTATTATTATCTCAATTTAAACTTTTCTATAGCTAATTTAATCTCGTCTCTAACACGTTGAAATTCTGACCATTCTTTACCTGCTGGATCCTCAAAACCCCAATGCTCTTTTTTAACGTTTGGTGGTAAAATAGGACAATTATCGTCTGCATCACTACATAACGTTACGACCAATTCTGATTGTTTTAAAATATTATTATCAATCAAGTCTGACGTATGGTTTGATATATCAATATCTACTTCTTTCATAGCTTCTATTGCTTTAGGATTAACACCATGCGTTTCAATACCAGCAGAATAGACATTCCAATCTTCACCCAATATTTCCTTTCCCCAACCTTCAGCCATTTGGCTACGACAAGAGTTTCCTGTACATATAAAATAAATTGTTTTCTTATCCATAATTAAAGCCTCTTTTCTTAAAATATGAGTAGTGTAAGGTATAAACCTAAGAGTGTTACAAATAGGACTGGAATAGTAATGATAATTCCAGTTTTAAAGTATGTTCCCCACGAAATCTTCACACCTTTTTGTGTTAAGACATGTAGCCACAATAATGTTGCTAAAGAACCAATCGGTGTTATTTTAGGTCCTAAATCAGAACCTATGACATTCGCATAAATCATACCTTCTTTTAATATACCTGTAGCATTGGATTGACCAATCGCTATTGCATCTATTAAAACAGTTGGCATGTTGTTCATGATTGAAGATAAGAAAGCAGCTATAAAGCCCATACCCATAATACTGCTGAACAACCCATAACTTGAAATATTTGTTAGGATATCCCCAAGAATCGTTGTAATACCTACATTTTTTAGTCCAAACACAACAAGGTACATACCAATAGAGAATACAACAATATTCCATGGTGCTCCTTTAATGACTTGTTTTGTATGAACTGCTTTAGATTTACGAGCTAATATTACAAAGATAAAAGCGATAATACCAGCAATAATTGATACAGGAATTTGGATAAACTCACTAACAAGATATCCAACGAGTAGTACGGCTAATACTACCCAAGAAATCTTAAATAATTTAGGATCTTTAATTGCACTTTTAGGATCTGATAGATTTTCTGTATCGAACGTTTTAGGTATGGATGTTCTGAAATATACCCATAAGACGAGAATACTGGCAATTAGAGAGAATATATTAGGTATAATCATTCGACTAAAATATTCAATAAATCCAATATTAAAGTAATCTGCAGAAACAATATTCACTAAGTTACTTACAATTAAAGGTAGTGATGTCGTATCAGCGATGAAACCACTGGCAATTATAAAAGGAAAAATCACTTTTTTGTTAAATCCTAGATTCCTTACCATCGCTAATACAATAGGCGTTAAGATTAAAGCAGCCCCATCATTTGCGAAAAATGCTGCTACAACTGACCCTAATAACATAATAAAAACAAACATTTTTAAGCCGTTACCGTTTGACGCTTTGACCATATGTATCGCGGACCATTCAAAAAATCCAATTTCATCTAATATTAATGAAATAAGAATAACAGCTACAAAGGTTAAAGTAGCATTCCAAACAATGCCTGTTACTTCTATTACATCTGAAAAACTTACGACTCCTGTAATAATCGCAACGACAGCTCCAATTAAAGCTGTAATACCAATATCTAAACCTTTTGGTTGCCAAATTACAAAGGTTAAAGTTAAAAGAAAAATAGCAATAGCAAAAATTGTCATTAACATTCACCTGATTTCATACTTTTACACAGGCAACGTTGATTAGATGTATTAATAACTTTTAAATTTTGAGTAATATCATCTAAAATAGCGTGATTAAGTTGATACATGTGTTTATTACCATTTTTTCGAGTAGTAACTAAATTGTTATCTATTAATGACTTCATGTGATGACTGAGGGTAGGTTGTGAGAATTGAAAGTGTTCTAACAACTCACAAGCACATAACTCACCACAAGATAATAAATCTAGTATTTCCAATCTACTTGGATCAGAGAAAATTTTGAATATTGATGATAGTTCTTTATAAGACATAAATATACCTCCTAGACATTACATAGACTATCATCTATATTGACTTTTGTCTATGTAATATATTCTAGTGGCTAAATAGAGTTTGAAAATCAGAAAATATGCCGCACCACAACTTGATTAACAAAACCATTGTATATATCTATTAGAAAAATGAGATAACTAAAGAAATATAAAAAGAGTTCCATAATATATTCAAGAAAATCTTGTATCCGAAGATATGGCTGAACACAAATAGATACACAATAAATTTATTATAAAAAAATAAAATAATATAATTATTTAAAATTAGAAAAAACGCATAAAGTTAGTTAATGATAAGCATAATATATCTCAGGTATTATAAAGTTAATTTAAAAAATAATGATTAAATTAGATACTATTCCAATCACTATGTGCAGTAATAGTGAAAATCTTTTAGCTCTAACGAATCATTATAAATTTTATTTGTTTGAGTAAAGCTGAAACTGACATTAAGTTAAAAAATGGAATCGTTTTAATTAATTTATAAGCTTAAATGCTATTACCTAAATATTTGTTAGCGAATATTTAAAAAGGGTATTTACTCTATAGTATGAAAAAGAGAAAAAAAATAAATATGTAGAAAATCAATGATTTAATAAGAATAACCCAAACTATTTAAAGTAAGAACTATCATTTAAAAGTTGAAAGGAATGAATGTTATGGCGCGTATATTATTAACAGGTGCTTCTGGATACATTGGAAGTAATTTGATGAAAAAATTAAAAGTTGAAAATGAAATAATTGCTATTTCAAGAAATATAGAAAATAAAGTAGATGAGAAGAATGTAACTTGGAAGAAAGCAGATATATTTTCATTAATTGATGTTGAAAATGTTATGAAAGATATTGATATTGCTATTTACTTAGTCCATTCAATGATGCCGAATTCTAAGCTTACACAAGCTAAATTTGAAGATATGGATTTTTTATTAGCTGATAATTTTGGAAGAGCTGCTAAAAAAGAAGGTGTTAAGCACATTATTTATATGAGTGGTCTAATACCAAAAGAGGATAATCTTTCTCGACATTTAGAGAGTCGATTAGAATGTGAAAAAGTACTTGGTTCATATGGAGTGCCAGTCAGTACACTTAGAGCAGGTTTAATAGTTGGATCGAACGGCTCTTCATATCCAATTTTAAAAAAATTGACACAACGATTACCATTATTGTTGTTACCTAAATGGGCAAATAATATTACACATCCTATCTATATTGATGATGTCATAAATTCAATTACTAAAGTCGTATCAAGAAGGCCTAAACTAAATGAATCAATTGATGTTGGTGGTCCAGATGAGTTGACATATAAGGATTTATTTAAGCAAACGGCTAGTGTTTTAAATAAAAAAATGCCAATGTTTAATTTGCCGATTATACCTTTGATTCTCTCTAAATACTGGATAAGACTTATTAGCGGTGAAAAGAAAGAAATTGTGTATCCTCTTATGGACAGTTTAGTTCATAATATGAGAATGGATAATAAAAATTATATAGAAGGAATATCCGATGGGAAAACTACATTTAAAGAAAGTGTTAAATTAGCATTAAAAAATGAATCATCGAGTAAGAAAAAGAAAAACAAAAGTAAAACGATAAAAAATGTGAAATCTGTTCAAAGGTTTCGAATACCTACTCATATGACTATAGAAGATATAGCAAATGATTATATGGAATGGTTAAATAATCTTAATAATAAAATAATCTCTACTAAATACATTAACGGTAGATACATGATTTCACTTTTTCCTATAAAGAACCCTATATTAATATTAGAAAAGTCGGACTCCCGTTCAGATGTAAATAGGCAACTTCTCTATATAACTGGGGGAGGATTTTCAAAAAATAAAAATAAAGGTAGAGCGAGAATGGAGTTTCGTAGAGTACTAAATAAAAATGAATGTATAGTAGCTATTCATGAATATGAACCTACACTTCCATGGATTATTTATAAACTAACGCAAGCAAGAATACACTTATACGTTATGACTTTATACAATATACATCTAAAATCAATAGAATATAAAGTTAATAAATTGAATTTAGATAAGATTTAATATCTTTGAATCATAGTGAATATTCAAGGGGGTATATACATGAAAATCTATATTACATTCTTAAAAATTTTAAGGTTTTTTATAAAACAATTTTTAAAATTTTATTGGACTATATGCGGAATAATATCTTACGTTTTGATCAAATATAAAAAAAATTAAGCTAATACTATGTTTAAAGTTGTTATTAAAAGGTAATATAGGATTAAGAGACTAGAGCTCTTGTCATAATAAGTGAAAGCGAGTTGAAGGATTAATTCCTTGCTCGCTTTTTATAAAACTAAATAAATGAAAATTATTTATTTAGCGGACTTTAATATAAAAAATCTATTTAAAGTGTTTTAATTTAAAAAACAGTTTTCAATAAAATAACACCCCACTAATCAGTGAGGTGAAAAGGATTTTCTAAATATGTGTTGAATAGATAACAGATATCAAACATTCAACCTAACTATATTATATATCAAAAAAAGATAAATTTAAATAAAATCAGCCTATTTTTACATGAAATACTATATTAATATTTAAATGGAAATAGACTTTAAATTATATATATTGAAAATGTTTTTGATAGATTAATAACATGACTAATAGAGATGTGCAACCTCTAGAGATAAAAGCAAGTTACTCTAAAAAAGGAGAATAAATATGAATGTAATTGAAACAATAAAAACAATCATAAAAGTGATAACACCAATTATCGGTGGTAAATTTATAGGTAAATTTGCAGTGAAAAACGCGAGAAAAGATTATAAAAATAATGTTAGACCACCTTTTTCACCCCCCGGCTATGTCTTTCCAATTGTGTGGCCAATATTTTATACAACGATGGGCGTAGCTTATGCATTAGTGACTAATAAATCTACTAGTAAGGATTTAAAAGGTGCTTATTACACGCAATTAAGCCTGAATTATCTATGGTCGATATTATACTTCAAATATAAATTACGCTTTAGTGCGTTGATAGAGAGTGTTGTATTACTGGGCGCAGTAGTTACAACAACTGTGAAATTTTTCAATGTAAAAAAAGTTGCTGGCATTTTACTAGTTCCATATATGCTTTGGAGCGCTTTTGCTACTTATTTAACAGCTGGTAATTGGTATTTAAATAAAGATAACCCAAGCTATACAGAGAAATCTGAGAATTAAATTGATGAAAAAGATTATATATATTGCGCTATATTGGTTTATAGTTCAAATGATTATAGCTCAACTTGGTACTCGTATTAGTTATAAGTTCTTAGAAAAGGATAATAAGTATTTTCGAAGTTGGAATTTTGAACAAGAGGGTCAATTATGGCAACAATTAGTTAAAGTGCAATATTGGAAAGATCATTTGCCAGACGGTCAAAATCTTAACCCTAATATCAGTAGTAAAGCGACTTTCGATATATCTAAAAATATGAATGATATACAGCGATTTATATTAGAAACTAGACGTGCAGAGATGGTTCATTTGCTATCCATATTTCCTGTTATTGCGTTTTTTAAAGCGTCAAAAAGCGTTAAAATTATTAATTTCGTATATGTCATTATAGCTAATGTGCCTTGTATGATTGTTCAGCGCTATAATCGCCCTAAGTTAATACGTATTTATAATAAATTACAAAAAAGAAAAGGTGATTAAATGGGAAATAAGAAAGTGGTTGTCATAGGAGGTGGCTTGGGAGGGATTGCTAGCGCAATTTGTATGGCTCAAGCAGGCTATCAAGTGGATTTATATGAACAAAATAAGCATATCGGTGGAAAGGTAAATAGGTTGGACATAGATGACTATGGATTTGATCTCGGTCCATCAATTTTAACCATGCCTAAAGTATTTCAACGCTTATTTCAACGATGTGATGAAAGGCTAGAAGATTATGTTAGTATTCGTAAGTTAAGTTTACAGATTAGAAACGTTTATCCAGATGGCCAAATTTTAGATTTATATGAATCCATGGAAGATATATTAACAAATAATGAATCGTTAACAAATAAAGATATAGAGCAACTTTCTTCGTTTTTTAGTTACGCACAAAAGATACATCAAGTTGCTGAAAAAAGTTACTTTGATAAGGGATTAGATACGATGTTTGCAATTATTCGTTATCATGGTACGTTTTCAGCTTTAAAGCAATTCGATTATTTTCATACAATGCAACAGGCCATTAATAAAAGGGTGGATAACCCATATTTAAGAGAAATGCTAGGTTATTTCATAAAATATGTAGGCTCCTCATCTTATGATGCTCCGGCTGTATTGAGTTTATTACCTCAAATGCAACATGAGGAAGGTTTGTGGTACGTAGATGGTGGCATTCATAATTTAGCGGAAGCGATGGAACAATTAGCGAGAAAATTAGGTGTGGGCATACATTTTAACACCCCTGTAAAACGTATCAATTATAATAGTCAAAATAAGGTGACAGGGATTACAATAGAAAATAATGAGGAAATATATGCAGATTACATTATATCTAATATGGAAGTAATCCCTGTTTATAAATATTTATTGAATTTTGATGCAAATCAAATAAACAAATTGGAACGTAAATTTGAGCCAGCTAGTTCAGGTTATGTCATGCATCTTGGTGTGGACAAAAGTTATCCAGAGCTTCAACATCATAACTTTTTCTTTTCAAGTAATTCTAAAGTTAATTATGATCAAGTTTTTCACCAGTATGTTTTGCCTGAAGATCCGACTATTTATGTAGTGAATACAAATAAAACAGATAAGACACAGGCGCCAGAAGGACACGAGAATATAAAAATATTGCCACACATACCATACATTCAGAATAAGTCATTTAGTGAAGCAGAATATCTGCAATTCCGAGAACGTATATTGAATAAATTAGAGTCTATGGGCTTAAAAGATTTGAGAAGGCACATTGTATATGAAGATATATGGACGCCACATGACATTGAAAATACATACAATTCTAATAAAGGAGCTATATATGGCGTAGTTTCTAATAGGAAGAAAAATAAAGGTTTCAAGTTTCCTAAAAAAAGTCAGTACTTCAAAAATTTGTACTTTGTAGGTGGTTCTGTAAATCCTGGCGCTGGTATGCCTATGGTCACTTTGAGTGGTATGCAAGTAGCAGAAGCTATTATTAATGGAGAAAGTAGTTGAGGCTGAATGATACTTTATATAATAGCAATAGTATTGACGATGCTATCACTAATAAGTGGAATGTGTATGTATGCGCGTCGAGCGATTATAAATAACTCAGGAAAAGAAAGAGGTCAGACAGCCGTTAGTGTTATTGTACCTGCTAGAAATGAAGCGGAGAACTTACCTAAATTAATTAACAGTATAAGTAAAGAGCAAGAAATAGAAGTAATTGTTATGGATGATGGTTCAACTGATGAGACACAAGTTGTTGCTAGATATTACGGTGCGAGCGTATATACTGTTGAAAATGATACTACATGGCAAGGTAAGTCACATGCTTGTTGGCAAGGTAGCAAATATGCAACGCATGATTTATTGATGTTTGTTGATGCTGATGTTCAGTTTGCTTGTGATGATAGTATTCAAAATATAGCCAATCAATATGATTTACAAGGTGGTAAAGGTTTGTTATCAATACAACCTTATCACAAGATAAAAAAGCTATACGAAAATATATCGGCGATTTTTAATTTAATGACAATCGTAGGTATGAATCAATTTTCAATCACGAAATCAGCAAATAATGAGCAAGGCGCGTTTGGACCAGTCCTTGTGACAAATAAGCAAGATTATAAATTGACACAAGGACATTTGAAAGCTAAAAATCAAATCATTGAAGGTTTTGCAATAAGTAAAGCATATAATCAGCAAGGTTTGCCAGTTAGTTTGCATGAAGGCCAAGGTGTAGTGAATTTTAGAATGTATTCTCAAGGATATAAAGCGCTATTAGAGGGTTGGAGTAAACACTTTGCACTTGGCTCTCAAGTAACTAAAAAGTCTACGCTTACGTTTGTATTTTTATGGCTATTTGGTTCACTTACAACAGTTTTAGCGATAATTTTTTCAATTAATTTAGGCTCGTTATATATATTATTAGCTATTACTCTATATTTTATATATGCGATACAATTTCATATATTTATTCGAAGAACAGGAAATTTTAATATCGTTGCGAGTTTATGTCCTCCACTGCTCTTCATATGCTTTGTCGTGATATTTTTTAAATCATGGTTAGATATCAATGTATTCAAACGTATATATTGGAAAGGCCGTAGAATAGATTTATAGCTTAGTTTTTTATACAAATGTCAAGAAGTTCTATGCTTACTGAGGAGGCCAATAAAATGAATCAATTAGAGAGAGATTATAACCATTGTCACAATATAATGAAAGAACATTCAAAAACGTTCTCATATGCCTTTGATTTTTTGGATTTAAAAAGGAAAAAAGCAATTTGGGCTATTTATGCAGTTTGCAGAATTATAGATGACAGTATTGATAAATACAAAGACCTTGAGCAATTAGACGGCATATCTAGAGATTTAGATGTGATTTATAGCGATTGTGATCATATTCAAGCGTATCAAAGTGATGCAGCTATTATGAATGCTTTAAGTAATACATTGAATACATATTCAATACCTAAAAAACCTTTTGAATCTTTAATTCAATATGTGAAGGAAGATTTAGTTTTAAAAGAAATGAAAACTGATTCAGATTTATATGACTATTGCTATGGTGTGGCAGGTACTGTCGGTGAATTGTTAATTCCTATATTAAATTCATCAAATGAAAATAATTTCGAGCAAGCTGAAGAAGCTGCGATTGCTTTAGGCAAGGCAATGCAAATAACTAATATTTTAAGAGATGTCGGCGAAGATTTTCAAAATGGAAGAATTTATCTAAGTGTAGAAAAATTAGCTCAATATCGAGTTAATCTACATTCTATATATTATGAAGGAGTTACGCGAAATTATATAGAACTGTGGGAAAGATACGCTACAGAGGCAGTTAGGTTATATGATATTGCATTAAACGGTATTAATTATTTTGACGAAGAGGTACGTTACATTATCGAATTAGCTGCGATAGCTTATCATGAAATACTTGTGGAAGTAAGGAAGGCAAACTATACGTTGCATAAGAAAGTATATGTAAGCAAATTGAAAAAAATGAAAATTTATCGTGAACTTAGTGCGAAATATAATAGGAGTGAAACATTATGAAGATTGCAGTTATAGGTGGCGGTGTTTCAGGTTTAGCTGCAGCTTCAAGATTAGCTGCAAACGGTCACCAAGTAGATTTATATGAAAAGAACCAACAAATAGGTGGCAGGATGAATCAAATCAAGCAAGATGGCTTTACATTTGATATGGGACCGACCATCGTTATGATGCCTGAGATTTATCGAGACGTTTTTAATTACGCTCAAAAAAATATGAATGATTACTTGGAAATTAAACAATTATCACATATATATGATGTTTATTTTAGTGAAACAGATCAAATTCGCGTTCCTACAGATCTTGCTCAATTAAGAGATATGCTTGAAGGTATTGAACCTAATTCTACACATGGTTTTATGTCTTTTTTAACAGATATATACGAAAGATACGAAATAGCACGAAAATATTTTCTAGAACGTACGTTTAGGAAACCTACGGATTTTTATAATCCTTTTACTATATATCAAGGTATGAAACTCAAAACATTTGATAAAGCAGATAATTTAATTGAAAAATATGTTGATAATGAAAAAATCCAAAAGATTTTAGCGTTTCAAACATTATATATAGGTATCGATCCTAAACGAAGTCCGTCATTGTATTCAATTATACCCATGATAGAGTTAATGTTTGGTGTTCACTTTATAAAAGGTGGTATGTATAGCTTTGTCAGAGCGCTTCAAACGCTAAATGAAGAATTAGGTACTCAAATTTATACAAACGCAAATGTTGAAGAAATAATCATTGATAGTAAGTATAAGCGTGCGGAAGGTCTAAAAGTAAATGGACGTATAGAAAAGTATGACAAAATAATTTGTACTGCTGATTTTCCATATGCTACCTCATCTTTAATTAAAAATGAGCATCATCCTAAGAAGTATACGACACAGAAAATTGATAATATGGATTATTCTTGCTCAGCCTTTCTAATGTATATAGGGGTCGATAAAGATTTGTCAAAAGATATCTTGTTACATAATGTTATATTTTCAAAAGATTTTGATAACAATATCAATGAAATATTTTCAGGGGAAATATCCCAAGATCCTTCAATATATGTATATGCTCCTAGTGTGGAAGATAAGTCGTTAGCACCAGAAGGACAGACAGGTATTTATGTGCTTATGCCCGTTTCAGAATTGAAAACAGGCGATACGGATTGGTCTGATGAATCAACAATCACACAAGTGAAAGATATTATTTACAGTAAGCTTTCTACGATTAAAGCGTTAGAAGACTTGAAAAAGCAAGTTGTGACAGAAATTATTTATACTCCTAAAGATTTTGAAGGAGATTATAATGCTAAATTTGGAGCGGCCTTTGGTTTAATGCCTACTTTAGCACAAAGTAACTATTACAGACCGCCTAATGTGAGCAGAGATTACAAAAATTTGTACTTTGCTGGAGCTAGTGTTCATCCAGGGGCAGGAGTGCCAATTGTACTGACGAGTGCTAAAATTACAGTTGATGCTATGTTAGAAGATATTAATAATGGTATATAAAAAACGCTTAAAATCACTTTTTAATAATGTGATTTTAAGCGCCTTTTTAACTAATCGAACGTAATGGTTTGTGGTGTGTCTAATTTTTTATCGTTCATAATTTTTATGGATTTTGGTATTACTCTAATTACACACAAGTTTGGATCACCCTTAGAGTCAAAAAAGGACTTATCTTGTTTGTTCCAAATCCAATCAATAGTCTCTTGATCTTTCAGTATTTCAACAGTCGCATCAATTTCTAGAAAACTACGATTATTCGTTTCATCGTAACCTATAAGTACATGAGCTTTGGGATTATCTTTAAATTCAGCAATTTTTTTAGACTCAATACTTGTCTTAGTATAAAGTGTGTGTCCATAATTATAAAATACCATGTATCTACTATTAGGTGTATTGTTATGTGCAGTAGATAGGACACCTATTTTTGATGTATTTAATATATTTTCAATTTCATTTTGTAATTGTTCGTTATTCATAATTTGATCACCTCTGATAATAATATACCCTGAAGTTGCCTATAATATGTAAGGTATAAAAATTTATTTTATTTTTTAGTGAATTATACAACAGTTAAAACGGGTATATGATTGAAAACACAATCTTAAGTTAAAGGACAATTATAAAGTGAATTTGTATAAAACAAGTTGGGAGGCAATAAAATGCATTTAGGAGTCATACTTAACAGAGTTTTTAGAATGAAAGATAATCCACTTTTTCAATATATAGTGAAGCATCAAAATGAGATAAATAAATTGTATTTTATCTTACCTTTAGAAGATTTAACTGACGCATCAGAAGTAAAACGTGACTATTACCATAAAGTTGTAAAAGGATTTGTAAATGCTTTAGATAAGCATGATATACAACCTCATATTGTCACATATGAAAAGCTAGGTGAATTAGCCGAAACATTGGCGTTATCTCACGTATTAGTAGCAAAAGATATTATGAGTTATCACAAAGAAATATATGACTATCCTCATGTAAAAAAGGCTTTTGAAAATCACCAAGTTACAGTAATTGGACAGCGCGTGAATCATTATTTTGAGCCAACAAAGACTTTTAATAAACAGCAACAGCCTTATAAAGTATTTACTAGTTTTTATAAAGCAAATCGTAAAGATTTAGTAAATACACCTAAAAAAAATTATCAATTTAAGCATTTGAGCCAAATTACTGAAAAGGGTTCGAATCAAATTGACTTAAATTTTAAAAATAATAAAGATTTAGAACAGTTAGCGCGCAAAGCATGGGGTGAATTTTTAAATGGTAACATAGCTCATTATGATAAATTGATTGACGATGTATCGCAGGATTTTGTGAGTGGTTTTGGTAAATATTTAGCATATGGTCTACTCGATATTCGTGAAATTATAAATGATTTACTTGAAGGTTACGATAGTGATGAAACAAATTATGAAGCTTTTATAAGAGAGGTTATATTCCGTGAATTTTATTATGTATTAATGACACAATATCCAGAAACGGCAACTAAATCTTTTTATGAAAAATATCGCAACATGCAATGGTCATATAATAAAACACATTTTGAAGTATGGAAAAAAGGTCAAACTGGCTACCCAATCGTTGATGCTGCAATGATAAAATTAAATCGTACAGGATATATGCACAATCGTTTAAGAATGATCGTATCACAATTTTTGACTAAAAATTTATTTATCGATTGGACTTGGGGGGAGGACTATTTTAGAAAGTATTTGATAGATTATGATAATGCATCTAATGTACATGGTTGGCAATGGTCGGCATCAACTGGGACAGATGCAGTGCCTTATTTTAGAATGTTTAATCCTATCCGACAAAGTGAAAAATTTGATTCTAATGGTTATTTTATTAAATCTGAAATTGAATTATTTAAAGAAGTACCGACACATTTTATACATAATCCTACTCTATATCGGAGTGAGCTTTATGAAAAATATAATATTGAATTTGATAAAGACTATCCTAATTCAATCGTAAATCATAATGAAAGCAGAAAATATGTTTTAGAAAAATTTAAATCTATAAATAAATATTAATTTAAAAAACACTCCATAAATAAAAGATAGGAGTGTTTTTATTTTTTAATTTTTAAATCATTTTCATTTGATA
Organism: Mammaliicoccus sp. I-M35; assembly: GCF_022386455.1. Classification (NCBI taxonomy): domain Bacteria; kingdom Bacillati; phylum Bacillota; class Bacilli; order Caryophanales; family Staphylococcaceae; genus Mammaliicoccus; species Mammaliicoccus sp. I-M35. The sequence continues at coordinate 25,983 of NZ_JAJNIL010000009.1, forward strand.
GTTTAAATTCTTCATTACTTTCAATGTTTTCAATATCTTCAATATCTTCAGAAATTGAATCTAATCTTTTGTGAATCTCTTCTTCAGTCCATCCAGTTTCTTTTAAATGCTTATTAATATTCACAAAATCAACTCCTATAATTTATCTATCCTATATATTTGTAACAAATATTTCATGAATTATTAGCTAATTCAAAACGTATATTATAAGATAAATTTCTATTTACTATATGTTGGTCAACCCCTTTATTTGTGCCTCTGTTTAAATGGGTTGCTTTGTATTGATTAGAAAGTTGCCAGTTATAAAAATCTTGCCTATCTAACCATAAAGTTAATATTATATAGTGCTCATTTTCATTGTGTGGTTCTAAAAACCTTAAAGCTTTATAACCTGTTACGGTATTTAGTCTTTTGAATCTATTTAAAAATTTATCTTTAAAATCATTTTGTCTATTGCTATTTACATATAAATGGTTCATAACACAGAAATAATTATTGTTTAAATTACCATCTTTCTCTAAAATACTATATGATTTTTGACAATTATTTTTGATAATTTGTATTGAATTGTTTTTTTCATGGATCACATAAGATTGATTCGAATTAAAAATAACCATTATTAACCTCTCTATTCCATCTAATAATATACTTATTGTAACATTGTTTATAAAACCAAACCATTATAATAGATAGTATTAGCAGTTTAAAAAAATTTTTATTTTACTAAAAATATGATGAGGTCTATTTATTTAAAATTTAAATTGAACTTTATCTTAGCAGAATCACTAATTAGGGGAAAGTTATCATAAGTAGGTGGGGGAATTTCATAAATTATTAGGTAATATTATGGATGTTATGAGTCAATAAACTTTAAGCTTTTGATTAAACATTATTAAAAGCAATCATATTTTTTGGAAAGAATATGATAAAATAATTAATTATAAAAACTACTATTATTATGAGACTAAAACCGTTCGTATAATTAAGGAGTGATTTGATGGATAAAGTGGAAACATATAGAACTGAAAAAGAAAATACACATTTTGATAGAAAGGAAGCACGTATTGATGATAAAAAAATTTTATGGCATGTTAATGGGTTTGCTAATGCTGAGGGTGGAAAATTAGTACTAGGAATTAGTGATAATGGTAAAATTACTGGATGCAAATCATATGAGGGTAGAAGTGCCGAAGAAATCAAACGAATTATTAATAATAGTATGAATCCAGCAATTGATTTTGAAGTTAATGAAATAGCTATTGAAGAAGATTATATAATAGAAATTGATGTACAACCTAAAACCGATTCTGTAGTATCAATTAGAGACAGTGGAGATGTGTATTTAAGACAATCAGATAAAACTGATAAACTTAAACATGATAGAGTTCTTGCTTTACAATACGATAAAGGTCAAAGATCGTATGAAGATGAAATTAATCAAAGGTTCGATATAGAGGACTTGAATACTGATTTATTTGATAAATACAGAGAAGTAATGAAATCAGATATTTCTAATGAAGACATTTTAAGTATTAGAACAGGATCAAGTAAAAAAGGTTATACTAATTCTGCAATATTAATGTTTGCAAAAAATCCAGAAAAGTACATACCTAATTCTAGAGTTCGTTTCATTAGGTATGAAGGTACTACACAAGAAACAGGTTCAAGGTTGAATATTGTTAAAGACCAAACTTTCGAGTATCCTTTACCAATTTTGATAGATGAAGTAAGAAATTTAGTTCAAAGCCAATTGAGGGATTTTAACAGTTTAGACAAAAGTGGAAAATTTATATCAGTTCCTGAGTATCCAGAATTTGCTTGGCTTGAAGGGATAGTCAATGCAGTAGTACATAGAGACTATTCATTAACAGGGGACTGTGTGAAAATTTTGATGTTTGATGATCGTTTAGAGATATTAAGTCCAGGTAAATTGCCAAGTATGGTTAATCTTGAGAATTTAAAATATACTCGTTTTTCTAGAAATCCTAGGATTGCTCGCTTGATGGCTGATTTTGGTTATGTTAAAGAATTAAACGAAGGTGTTAAGAGAATATATGATGAAATGAATGATTATTTCTTAAAAGAACCAGAATATTCAGAGCCTGCTAATAAGTCAGTGAAGCTTAAACTAGAAAATAATATAGGTACTAGACGAACTAGAAAAAATGATAAAATTAGTAATCATATCACTGAAGAAGTGATGGATAACTTGACTGAAGATCAAATTAAAATCATTCAATTTTTATATCCGTCTAACAAGATTAATATAAAGAAAGCAAATAGTGTACTGGGAAAAAAGGATGCATATTCTAGAAAAATTTTGACTGGACTAGTTAGTCAAGGTTTATTAATTTGGAATGGAAGTAGTAAACAAGATCCAACTCAATATTATTCGTTAAAAGAGTAACGAGGAGTAACGAGGAGTAACGAGGAGTAACGAGGAGTAACGAGGAGTAACGAAGAGTAACGAGGAGTAACGAAGAGTAACGAGGAGTAACGAAGAGTAACGAGGAGTAACGAAGAGTAACGAGGAGTAACGAAGAGTAACGAGGAGTAATAAGTAGTTATTATTTAATTGGTTTCTTTTTGCATTTTGTATTAAACTTCTCATTCTATTTACATACAACCCAAAAACCGCCCGATCCTGCAGCTCACTACTACAGATCGGGCGATTATTTTATAGAATTATAAATGAATCTTTTCTGTTGAGTAGAAATACAACTCTTTTTTAGGGTGTACAAATATCGAAATGATAATGAGTACGCCTATTTTACCAACTATCATTAGCAAAATGAGTATAATTTTAGACATTGAATTTAAATCAGCGGTTATGCCAGTTGAAAGTCCAACCGTCGCAAAAGCTGAAATCGTTTCAAATAATACCTTTGTTGTATCAAGCTTTGGATTTTGAATTAAAATACTCAATGTTGAGATAAAAATTAAAGAACTTGATAAAAAACATACAGTTATTGCTTTATTTATTTGTTCCGTCATAATACTCTTCTTAAATATATGTGGATGTGTCTGACCTTTTAATAAAGAATATAAATATACGATAATGATAGCAAAGGTCGTAACTTTTATACCACCACCTGTACTCATAGGTGCGGCACCAATAAACATTAATAAATCAAATATAAATAGAGTAGAGTCGTGTAATTGACCTATGTCAACGGTATTGAATCCAGCAGTTCTAGTTGATATTGATTGGAAAACGGATTTAAACATTTGAACAATCCAATTATCGTTTTTTAATACGTTATTTGCTTCTAATAACCAGAATGAAAGTGATCCAATCGCGATTAATATGGCTGTAGTAGTTAATACGATTTTTGAATGTAGACTTAATTTACTCAAGCGATTAGCTTTCCACAAATCTAATATAACAATATAACCTATACCACCAATTACAATTAACAATGGAACAATGACGTTAACAATTAAGTTATCACTGTAACTCATCAGACTATCTGAAAATAAAGAAAAACCGGCGTTATTGAATGATGATATAGAAGTAAATATACTGATGAACCCACCTTTAACAATACCGTGATCTGGAATGAAAACCATGGATAAAAAAATAGCACCCAAAATCTCGATAATAAAGCTGAATAATACAAGACGTATAGTTATATTTAGTAATCCTGAATCATTATCAAGACTCCACGTATACTTTAATAGTTCTCTATTTTTGTACGAAATGTTTTTTCTAGTGAAAATCATTATAAAAATCATTAAAGTAACAATTCCTAACCCACCAATTTGAATCAGTAAAAGTATTACCAAATATCCTAATTCATTGAACTGGTTAGGTATATCAACAGTTGAAAGCCCTGTTACTGTAAATGCACTTGTAGCGATAAAAAAAGCATCAACAAAATCAATAGGTTTTCGTCCAGTAACTGGCAAGTAGAGTAATATTGAACCTATGATTGTAGTCGTTAAAAATAGTGTCAGATAAATCATAGTAACTTTGAATATAGTATTCATTTTTTTATCACCTGCATTATAAGATATAAAGATAATAGTCCTATTAATAAAAAATAGCAATAAATTTATAAATAAAATAGAAAACATTAGCTAGCATATCAGGTGGTGCTCTAGAGGAGAAAATGAATATAGCGAGGAAGAATTTTTAAAAGCTTTTGAAGAAATTAAGTTATTTTATAACATATGAAAGAATAAAAACTCAGATTAAGACATACATTATGTCCTAGCCTGAGTTTTTTATTATTGTGCTGTATATCCGCCGTCTATTAAGATAGATTGACCAGTTACGCTTTTGGCTTTGTCACTGGCAATGAATACGGAATAGTCTGCTACGTCTTGTATGTCGACAAGTCGTTTTTGAGGAATCATTGGGAATAATACTTCATCAAGTACTTGATCAACACTTACGTTTCTTGTTTTGGCTAAGTCTTCCATTTGACCACGTACAAGTGGTGTATCAATGTAACCTGGGCATATGGCATTTACCGTGATACCGTCTTCTGCAGTTTCTAATGCAGTGACTTTTGTTAAACCGATAATTCCATGTTTGGCACTGTTATATGCAGATTTTCCTGAGAATCCGATAACGCCATTAATAGAAGACATATTTAAGATGCGACCAAATTGTTGTTTTTTCATAATAGGTAATACATGTTTCGTCATGATGAATGTACCCACTAACATAATATCAATCATTTGTTTGAATTTAGCTGTTGGGAAATCCTCAATATTTGAGACATGTTGTAAGCCTGCGTTATTTACTAAAACATCTATACGACCGTAATGTTTTTCAGTTTCATTGACAAGGTTTATGACATTATCTTCATTCGAAACATCTGCTGGAATACCGATACAGTCAAACCCTTTATCTTTAAAGTCACGCACGACGTTGTCTAAATTAGCTTTATTAATGTCTGTGAATACTACTTTTGCACCTTGGTTTAAAAATTCTTTAGCGATTTCTAAACCAATACCACTAGCAGAACCTGAAATAATCGTAACTTTATCTTTTAACATCGAAATCCCTCCATATTTTTCTCTATATATTTAGTTTACTTCTACAATATTGATAAGTAAAATGAATATTAATAATGAAATCTATAACTTAAAGTTATAAAGAAAGGGGGATTAATTTGGAAATCCGTCAATTTAACTATTTTATGACAGTAGCCAAACTGGGTAGTTTCACTAAGGCTTCACAACAATTACATGTTTCTCAACCAGCGCTTAGTAAGACAATCAAAGCATTTGAATCAGAATTGAATGTCGAGTTATTAGACCGTTCAGACAGACAAGTTAAACTTACAGATTCAGGTGAAATTGTTTATAATCATGGACTTAAAATCTTTGATACATTAAACTCTTTAACTTCGAATTTGAACGATAATAGTTCATTAAAAAGTGGGAATATAAAGATTGGCTTACCTTCATTGATTGGCATCATGTTCTTTCCTAGCATGATAAAAGGCTTCTCTTCGGCGTATCCACATTTAACAACAGAATTAATAGAAGAAGGTACTCATAAAGTTATACGGTTAGTAGATGAAGGTGAGATAGATTGTGGCATCGTTATGTTACCAGTAGATGAAACAAAATTCGACGTCTATCAATTGACTAAAGATAAATTGATGTTATATCTACAAAAGTCGCATCCTTTAGCGCAACGTTCGGAAGTTGCTTTAACGGATATTAAGCATGAACCGACTATTTTATTTACGGAAGATTTTACGATGCATGATCGTATTATTCAAGAGTGTGATAAATTTGGATTTAAGCCAAATATTGCGTATCAAAGTGCACAATGGGATTTTATTAAAGACATGGTAGAAAATAATTTAGGTGTTACGTTCTTTCCAGAATCATTAAAGCGTAAAATCGATTATGATAAAATCACTGCAGTACCTATAACAGAACCGTATATTTATTGGGAAGTGGGTCTTATCGTTAAGAAAGATAGATATCGTTCACATGCAACACGAGCACTAATTGATTATATATTAGAGAATGGCATTTAGTTTGTTATAACTTTTAGTTATAGAAATTATGATATTTATATATTTAACAAATAATCGTATCAGGACTATATTAGTAATTGTTCACAGGAAAAATTTTAAAGCTAGCAATTACGAATAGGGAGCGATTGATTATGGATCAAACTAAATACCAACAAGGTATGGATAAACTTATGGAATATACTGCAGAGACAGGTTCAACACATTTAAAAATAGCTGACAATCTTAAAGATATAGCACCTGACGTTTCAAAATATATTATTGAATTTGCTTATGGAGACATTTATTCACGTAAAGGTTTAACAAATCAACAACGTGCTTTAGTAACAGTTTCTTCACTTGTAACACAAGGAACAGAACCTCAATTAGAATTACACATCAATACAGCATTAACTTCTGGTGTGACGCCTGAGGAAATCATAGAAACAATTACACATTTAATACCTTATACTGGTTTCCCACGTGTATTAAATGCGTTAACAGTAGCTCAAAAAGTATTTGATGAAAGAGAGATAAAAGTAGATTTGTCTAAAGTAGAACAATAATACAACCCAAAAAACCGCCCGATCCTGTAGCTCACTGCTACGAATCGGGCGGTTATTTTATTATATCATTTAATTATTCCATTAAGTAACTGTCTTCGGCGCGTTTGATTGTTTTCTTTTTCCATGGGTCGAGTATTGGTTTAACGATAAAGCCTATTGTGAATATGACGACGCCGAATAATACGAGGCATATGAGATTGTATATGAGTATTTCTGGTACGACGCCTCCGACCGCTTCTCTCAAAGCATCTACGGCATAAGTAAATGGCAAGTACGGATGTATAGCTTGGAAGAATTTTGGTGTGACTTGTATTGGGAATGTTCCGCCTCCACCTGCTATTTGTAGTACCATAATGACAATTGCTAATGCTTTACCGACGTTACCGAATAGGGACACTAATGTATAGACGATACATATAAATACGATTGAAACGAGTACAGCTAATAGTATAAATAATAATCTATTATCGATTGCTGCGCCTAAAATAAACATATCTCCTAGTGACACGATAATGGACTGTATGACACCTATAATAATGAATATAAAGCTCTTTCCAACGAATGTTTCTCTCAATGAATATTTCTGCTTAATTTCTGGATTTTTAATATCTGTTGTTAATAAGTTAGATAATAGTAAAGCACCTACCCAAATTGCTAAAGATGTATAGAATGGTGTACTTGCTGTTCCGTAGTTTGGCACACTAAATAACGATTCTTCTTTTAATTCTATTGGATGTGCGATAATATCTGCTTGTTTCTTTAAATCATTTTTCAATAATTTAATCAGTTCATGAACTGTATCATCTTTATCTATTTCTCTAACTTTCTTCGCTGCTTTCTTAATATCTTCTTCAATACCTGGTAAATCATTTCGCGCAAATTCTGCTAAGTCATGAATTTCCTTTTGAGCTTCTGGTAAGTTGTCATCTATTAATTGAACAGCACGGTCGTATTTATCAATCATTGTTGGTAAATCATTATTTGAGAACTGTGCGAGCTTTTTAACTTCTGATTGAACATTTGGTAGTTCATTTTCAACGTAATAAGCACCTTTACCAACTTGCTCTTTAAATTTAGGGAAGTTTGTTTGAGCTACTTCATTAATGTTATTAAACTTTCTTTCAAGTTCTGGTAATTCATTATTAATGCTGACTAATAAGTCTTGTCCATTTTGTAAGGAACTTTTCCCAGTTTGAATTACATTATCTATCATGTTCATGGAACTTCTAATCTTCGCGATATCATCGATACCTTTAGTTAACGCTTGATCGATTTGATTAACGCCTTCCATTAAAGTCGTCTTAAAATCACTGCTCGTATATTTCAATAAATTGTCTAAAGATACGAGATTAGAATCGATTAATTTATCTAATGCTAAGACTTCTTCTTTGCCAGATTTACCATTATTTAAAGCATTAATCAGGTTGCTTTGGCCATTTATAACACTTTGTAAATCTTTGTTAGCTGATTCAAATTGTGAAATAGCTGATGAAGTATCAATACCTTCAGATTTCTGAAGTTCCTTTAAAATATCAATCATAGAATTATTAAAAGTGACACCTTGTTGTAATCGTGATTGATTGTTTTTCACAGTGTCTGCAAGTTGTTTACTGTCTTGGCTCATTAAGATACTTTGATTGATGGCCTGCATACTTTCTAAATCTTTTTTGTTCATAGTAGCTTGTTCATTACTATAGTCTGCGAGGGCTGTTAAAGATTCACTTAGTGCAGATTTCATTTCATTTAATTCTTGATCAGTTAATACGTTTTTAGAAGCTTGGTCATTATTTTCGTTATTATCATTTTCTTCATCATAAGCTTGTTGCGTTGTTACGATATCGTTATCTTTCTCTTGTTCTTCAGTTGATGGTTTTTCTTCTGTTTCTTCTTTAGAAGTATCAGCTTTTTCTTTTTCACTTTCTTGTTCTTCAGCATTTTGTTCCTTATTATCTTCTTTGTTTTCTTCTGACGATTGTTGAGGTTCTTTTGTACTTTGTTCAGGTTTCGCTTTGTTATCTTTACTTTCCTTCTTGTCTTTCTCAGCTTCTGATTTCAGCTTTTCGTTCGCTTTTTCAGTTTTTTTCTGAGCTTTTTTAGCATCTGCTTCATACTGATCTAATTTACGATTTAATTCAGGTAAATATTGTTCTGCTTTATTGATAGCTGCTAATGCTTTTTCAGTTGCTTCAATACCTTGAGGCACGCCTTTATTGATTTTAGGAAATTGTTGTTGTACTTTATTCGCTTTTGCTAATGCACTTTCAATTTCAGGCATTTTAGCATTCAATTTCGTAATTAATTGAGCTGCTTGGTTAATGTCTCCCATTTTACTGTTTACTTCATTAATCTTCTTAACGCCTTCATTAATGTCGCCTTTATAATTTCCTAGCGCTTCGAATTCATCTTTATACTTTGTGATGTCATCTTGATGTTCATCAATTTCTATCACTTTCTCTTTGAATTCTTCTATTTTAGGAAGATTATCTTCAGCAGTATATACAGCGTTTTTAATTTTGCTTAAAGTAGGTAATTCATTTTCAAGGTCTAAACCCACTTGGTTCGCTTCTTTTAATAATGCTTTTGTTGCATTCTCGCCAAATTCTTTATTTAAAGAATCTACAATGGATGATGCACCAGCGTTTGTCATTTTAGGTGCAATCGCATTTAATTTCTCGTTTACTTTGTAATCAATAACGGCTTTCTTTGGTTTCTTATGATAGATACTCGTGACTTCATCAGAAAAAGTCTTATGTAAATATATAGAGGCATAATAATCACCTTTTTCAACACCATCGTCAGCCTTCTTACGATTCACAAATTCCCATCCGAACTTATCGTTCTTCTTCAATTGTTCAACTAATTGGTCACCAACATTAATATGTTTGCCTTCAACCTTAGCACCCTTATCTTCATTCACGATCGCAATTTTAATACCTTGCGTATTGTTGTAAGGATCCCACGTAGAACTTAAATTAAACCATGCATAGAATGATGGCAAAATCGAAAGACCTAATAATAATATAATCACAAACGGCACACGTCTGATATTTTTAATATCTTCAATAAAAATTTCAAATGGTTTCTTCAAAATCATAACTCCTTATCCATTAGTACATGACATGTACTATAAATATCAATACCGCTATCATACCCCATGTTCAAAATCAATTCAATCCCCTTTTGTTATATCAGTATATTTATAAACGCTAATATATGACTAAAATAGCGTTTTATAGATATATCAGTATATTAAAATAGAAAATATTTCTATTTCTGGATATCGAGAAAAAAGCCCTCTTTCAAAGACTGCAGATGTAAAGTCTGCATTGAAAGAGGGTGGAGTGAATAATAATTATTCGATTCTGAAAGCCGTGTTTTAATGAGTGTTATACTTCTTTATTTTTAGTTTGTAATTGCCATAGTTTATAGTATTCATTGCGATTTTTTAATAAATTTTTATGAGTACCTTTTTCTACAATCTTTCCATTTTTTAAGGTATAAATAACATCAGCATTTTGTATAGTACTTAGTTTATGAGAAATGACAATAGCTGTTTTACCGCTTTGAATTAAGTTATCAATATGTTGCATGATTTTGAATTCAGTTCGACTATCTAAAGCGCTTGTTGCTTCATCAAAAATATAAATATCTGGGTCCTTAAGAAATGTTCGTGCTAATGAAATACGTTGTGCTTGTCCGCCAGATAAGTTTGAACCTTCTTTTTCTAGCATAGTATTGAATTGATCGGGTTGTTTTTGGATGAAATCAAAAGCTTCAGCTAACTGACATGCATTTATAATATCTTCTTTTGATTTTCCTTTGTTCATGCCATGTAGTAAATTATTTAATATAGTATCTGCAAATAAGAAAGTTTCTTGTGAAACGTAACCAATGTGATGTCTTAGTTCATCTAGTTGTATCTTGTTAATTGGACGTTGGTCAATAGATATTTCACCCTCTGCTACGTCATAATAATGATTTAATAGTTTTCCAATTGTGGATTTTCCGCTTCCACTTTCACCAACGATTGCGATTTTTTGTCCTTTATTAATTTTTAAGTTAATACCGTCTAAAATGACATCTCTATATCCATATTGAAATTTTATATTATCCATGTTTATAACGTTATTAAATATAAATGGATAGTTATTATCATGTATTTTATCTTCAGTATCTAAATCTGTGATTTCCGCGATGCGTCTAGCAGCCACAAATGATGATTGTAACGTTGGTTGTATGTTTATTAAACGTTCAATTGGACCTAAATAAAAAATTGTAAGTGCATTAAACGCTAATAAACTTCCTAAAGTCATCTGGTCATTCATTACAAAATAACTGCCTATCCATAAGATTACTAAACTGATAGTAATTTTAAGGAAATTATTAATTGTTAGTTGTATATTTGAAAGTTGTCCTAAATGTATTAAGTTGTTGATAAGTTGACTAAACTTTTGCGAACCTTGTTCAAAACGATCCGACTCTGATTGGTAACTTTTTATTGTGCTACTACCATCAAAAGATTCAATCAAATATGAACTTAATTCTGCATCATTTTCTGCGACTTTTTGATTATAGTGTTCGAATGGTTGTTTCATCATTAGACTACATAAAATAAAAAATGGTATAAAAATGACTGTAATGAGTAGCAACGTTGGACTTTGTAAATATAATAATACACAGCCAACTATAATCATAAATGTGTCTACAAGTAGCGTTACGGTTGAAGATGACAGTGCTTCACGAATTTTTGAAGTATCCATAAAACGTTGTAATATTTCTCCGCTTTTACGTGTATCAAAAAAATTCATTGGTAAGTGTAATACATGTTTAAAGTAGTCTTTCATAAGACCAATATCTATTTCTAAACTAAGTTTTAAAATCATTTGATATCGCAAATAGGTTACTAATGCATTGATTATATAAAGTATGAGTACGCCTATGCTTATAGTATGTAAATTTGATAGGACATTAGATGGAATGATGTTATCGGTTAATATTTTGAAATATAAAGCACCAATGATTCCAGTTATATTTATTAAGACAGAAATTATAACTATTGTAATCAGTGTTTTATAATTCTTTTTAAATATATCGGTAAATATATTCATATAAGAAGGTGATTCATCTTTACTATTAAATGATTTCGTCTTTTTAACTAATACGGCAATATTTGTCCATATTTCATTAAATTGTTGTTCGGTTAATTTATACTTACCTTTAGCTGGATCTACTATATGAATTTTATCTTTTTTAAGGGATTCAATAATAACAAAATGATTATATCCTTGTTTGTTTACAATATGTGCAATAATTGGAAGTTCTACTTTTTTTAATTCTTTTAAAGAATCTGCTTTAACACCAGTTAATTTTATGCCAATATGTTCTCCAGCTTTAATCAAACCATACAAGTTTGTCCCAAGCTTATCAGTCTTAGCATATTCTCTTAAACGTGGTATTGATACACGTTTGCCAAACGATTGTGAAATCATGGCTAGACATGTTGGCCCACAATCTTTTTCGTCATATTGCTTAATGTATTTAATGTTCATTGAATTACCACTTCCTTAGCTTGTCTCAAAAATTAATAGAGTGATATAGAAATATGTAGAAGAGGGCTGGGATATAAAATTATGTCCCAGCCCTAATTATATTAATTAAGTATATTAATCTTATTTATCATCTTTGCTTTTACTTTTACCTGGTTTAGGTAGAAAACTTATAGCATTACCAGTAATATTTCCTAGGTCTTCCCAGAAATCACCAGCATTGATAGATTTTAAATCTTTCTCAGTTAAATGTTTCATAATTACCATCCTTTATAATTTAAATTATTTAAGTGCGTCGGAAACGCCACGAACAAAACTTTTAACGCCATCAGAAGCTTTGCCAATCCCGTAACCAACATGTTCAGCAAAGCCATCTGGATCAGTTTCATTATTACCACCGTTATTTTTAATAAGTTCTTCATAAGTTAATTCTTCCATGTTATTACCACCTTTATATTTTTTAGTACTTCTGGAATATTTAATTTTATCTCCAACCATTATCTTCGTGTGCTTTGTCCATGCCTTTACCTAATCGGCTGAACCAATCTTTTGTAGCATTCGCCGCATCAGTGAATTTATTACCACCATTCACATCTTTAGTTTCTGCCTGTGTTAAATTTTGCATACTAGCCCTCCTAATAATGTGTTTTATTTACGTAACGTAGTTTTGTTTCCTTTCAACTACAACATTATGGTATCAATGATTTATTTATATAGTATTAACCATAATTTGTATTTTGTTTAATATAATATTAATTTAGAAAATACTGTCATATCAGTAAGTTTTTAGTGATTTATCTAGTTAATAAGATGAAGTGTAATTGCTAATATCCTTAATTTAATCGTAATTAATAAAACAAACTTGAAAATTTATATTTAATAATAATAAAGCTCAAATTTTAAGAATGTGGAGACAATGTAAATTTCTTAAACTCAAAGTAAGTGTTATTTCTCGGGAAATCGACAAAAAAGCCCTCTTTCAAAGACTGCAGATGTCATGTCTGCATTGAAAGAGGATGGAGTGAATGTTTATTAGTAATTGAATCGATATGTGAAATATTGGATAATAAGAATAATATTTTATATTGTTGCATTAATAGAAAGTGAATAGGAGATTAAAAATGATTATTAACCTCGAAGAAATGAACATAAACTTTGATCTAGAAAGTGAAACGCCTTTTTTTCAAGCATCTAATGAAAATAGAGTACGTTTTGATGTAGAACACGTAAACAAGAAGCAACTTTCCAATATTATTAATCAATTATTTACCAATCAAACTAAAACAAAGTGTTCGTTTTTATCAGAGTATAAATATCCTGTTAAATTTAGAGAAAAAACACGATTTGGTCGTTTCTTCAAAATTACAAACTGGAAAGAAGAAGTACACACTTCAAATGAAGAATATATAATAGTAACAACAGAGAACTTAAAGAATGATGAAATCATTAATTATTGTTTATACATCCAAAAAGGTATGATTGAACCTTATATCATATTCTATAATAAGCAAAATATACTCTATATTAGTAACGATGTAATAGATATTATAAGCAGCTCGAAAGATATGATTAGCAATATAAAATCGGATTTTAAAGAGTTTATAGATGTTTTTTATGAAATATTAGATTAGCGAAGCGTAAATATGCTTCGCTTTTTTGTACTCTTATAGACAATCAAAAAATATATATCAAATTTATTAAATGGTCATTATATGTCCATGTATTGTATTTAACTAAAGATAAGTAGCATTTTATTAACTTTAGGAGGATAGAATATGTATTCAAAAAAAGTCGTTACATTGATTTTAGGGCTTTTACTATTATTGTTTGCAGTTAACAAAGCGGATGCGGTGGGAAATTATTATTATAATGGTATGGAAAGCTGGAATGCTAATTCTGCATATAAGAAAGCCCAAAAAATAAATAATAAAGATATTATCATGAAGCGTTATGATTATGCGCATAAGAATAAATATAAAGCGGTTGGTCGTGTTTCTAATATGGATGGCTGGAAAGGTCCGGGTAAAGATAGTATGGGAACAGGCTTTGTAGTAGGTAACCATACATTTGTTACGAATGCACATGTTGTTGAAAGAGCAAATGGCAGACAAACGGATCCTAAAAAAATAAAATTCCAATTAAATCGAGATGGCAAAAAAATACCTTATCAATTCCAAGCTAAAAAAATCTATAAGGTTCCTGCTTATGATATGGTCGTCGTAGAAACGAAAGAAAATATGGTTCAAAAGGCAAAAGTTCAACCTTTAAAACTAGCAACTAATAAACAAATCAAATCATTGAAATTCAATGATAATTTATACTCATTAGGCTATCCAGTCGTTAATGGAAATAATACATACGCTTATTGGAATAAGTTGAAATTTTTACAAGAGTCTTCTAATAAAGCAGAATTAATGACGAAAGATAAGTTTAGAGCAGGAGATTCAGGTTCTCCAATGGTAAATGGTAATTTTGAAGTATATGCATTAAGAACGTATGGGTATAATTTGAGAGGTAATTCAGGCTACCAGTATGCTAAACAAGAAGTAGCTGGAGGAGAATCAATTTACGGAAATCCAAGAGCGTTTATACTTAAACATAATCGATAATATATAAACAGAGCATCCCTCATTTATTGAGAGATGCTCTGTTATTTTGTGTAGCTTTAATCGTGTATTTTATTATAATTATTCTTTATCTTCTGATGTTTTTTTGCGTCTAAATAATAGGAATGCTGATCCTAACATAGCGATAAGTGTACCAAATAATGTAGTATGTTCTACTTTAGATTCACCTGTATCTGGTAATTTATGATTATCTTTATGATTAGTATCTTTAGAAGTGTGCGCTTGATTATTATTATTTAGTTTCACTATGTTGTTTGAGCTAACTGAGTTGTCTGATTTAACTGGGACAACATTGTTTGAATGGCCAGTTTTATCCATGTTTCCTGGATTATCTGGGTTGCTAGGATTATCTGGGTTGCTAGGATTATCTGGGTTGCTAGGATTATCTGGGTTGGAAGGATTATCTGGGTTGATAGGATTATCTGGGTTGGGAGGATTATCTGGGTTGCTCGGATTATCTGGCTTGTCAGGATTATCTGGATTGTCCGGGTTGTCCGGGTTATCCGGGTTATCCGGGTTGTCTGGGTTATCTGGGTTATCTGGGTTATCTGGGTTGTCCGGGTTGTCCGGATTGTCCGGGTTATCCGGATTATCTGGGTTGTCCGGGTTGTCCGGGTTGTCTGGGTTGTCTGGGTTGTCTGGGTTATCCGGATTATCCGGGTTATCAGGATTATCTGGGTTGTCTGGGTTGTCCGGGTTATCTGGATTGTCCGGGTTGTCTGGGTTATCTGGGTTGTCTGGGTTATCTGGAATTTCACATACTTCATTGATATATTCTACTTGTTTAGGTGTTAAACTTGATTTGATATAGTCTAATTCTGCTTTATTAATCTCTTCTTCAGACATACCTTGTGCACGCATAGATTTTTTTTTAAGTTCTAATTGTCTGCGTAAATCTTCTTCGTTCCACTCTCCACTAACATTGACACTTGTAGTAAGCGGTCCGCCACTAAAGTCTTGTGGTGTATCAAATTGTTTATTAAATACAATACCGTAAGCACTATTTGCTACTACGTTACCTAAGTTAATGATTGCGATATTACCATCAAATGTGATGTTTTCAGGTGTAATGATATTCGTATATGAACTCTTACCATCCTTTGAAACAGCAGGATAATATCTATTCACTAACCAATCAGACGCATCAGAAGTTGTGACATTATCATAAGGCAACGTCACACGCATAACAGCATTATCAATTGCATAGTCAGTCGCAAAGACAATTCTCCAATTTTGTGCTGTTGTTGCTTCATTTGGACCACTTTGCCAATGGTGAACTTCTAAATTTCCCGGGCCATAATTATGAGTGTCAGTTGCATTTGGATGGTTATTTGGATTTTTCACTTTTTCTTGAAAACCATTGTTAGAATAGTCATCTAAATTTGTATCCATTACACTTTTAGCATTAAGATTAACTTTATTTGTATATTCAGTTGTCACTTCATCAGCTGTACAATGCTCGCTTGTTTTCACGCCGTTTTTAACAGTTTGTGTTTGTTCGGGCACATAACCATTTTGCGCATTGAAATACGTCAAAGCACCATCTTTATCTGTATCCTTTTTAGCATCAGCATCATTGTTTACTGCAATAGAATTTGTGTCTTGATCAGGATATTGCTTTGCAGCATAAGAAGTAGCTTCATCGTTATTATCTTCAGGTGTCTCACTTGCTTCATTTGTTGTAACGTCTGTGTTCTCGTTCGATTCATTAGTCGTTTCTGGTTGTGTAGCATCGCTTGGTTGTTCCACAGCAGTATTCTCTGAATCTGTATTTGTAGGTTCACTATTGATGCTTGTATTGTCTGTTTCTACTGCGCTATTTTCACTCGCTTGTGCTTCATGTTGAATACCCATGACTAATAAAGTTCCCAATAAAATAGATCCCGTCCCGATTTTGAACTTCCTTAATGAAAATCTTTGATAAGTGTTCCTTTGCATTAAAATTCAACTCCATCCCGTATTGTGTTACATATTACATCTATCTAATATATTTATACCTCACGGATATTAATAAAACAATAGGTTTTTTCATAAATATGTAACTGTTTACAAAATATTGAAAAATAAAGTTTATACATATAACAAACATTTTTGTTTTAAAGTAATTTTTAATATTTATAACAATGCATAATATACAATAAAGTGCGTAAGTCATATAAATTGACGATACTTACACACGAGTCTAATATAAGCAAAGAAGAATACAAATATAGTATTCTATCCAGTAAGTAACGGAGGAATTTATGATGCTAAATGCTAAAGCGAGAGCAGTAAGTAGTCCGGATTCTAATTTTTTTGCGACAGAAATTACGAGAAGAGATTTAGATAAACATGATATTTTGATAGAAATTAAATATGCAGGAATATGCCATTCAGATATTCACACTGCACATGGAGAATGGGGACCAGTGAACTATCCTTTAGTACCAGGTCACGAGATTGCGGGTATTGTTAAAGAAGTTGGTTCTGACGTGAGTAAATATCAAGTAGATGACCGTGTTGGTGTTGGCTGTATGGTTGATTCATGCGGTGAATGTGAACATTGTCAAAATGGCGAAGAACAATATTGCGTAAAAGGAATGGTTGGTACATATGCAGGTACTGACAGATATGGAGAACCTACTCAAGGTGGTTATTCAACACATATCGTCGTACATGAAGATTTCGTACTACGTATTCCAGATAATATTCCTTTAGATGAAGCGGCACCTTTACTTTGCGCAGGTATTACAACGTATTCACCTTTAAATCACTGGAAAGCATACGAAGGTAAAAATGTAGCTGTTATCGGTATGGGTGGACTTGGTCATATGGCCGTTCAAATTGCACATGCAATGGGCGCTGATGTAACAGTGTTATCACGTACATTAAATAAAAAAGAAGACGGCTTGAAATTAGGCGCTTCTCATTATTATGCAACAAGTGATGAGTCAACATTTGAAGAACTAGCGAACTCATTTGATTTAATCATTAATACCGTAAGTGCTAATTTACCAATAGACGATTATCTTAGATTATTAAGATTAGACGGTACACTTGTAAACGTAGGGGCACCAGCAGAACCCGTATCTTTACGTGTAGCTAACTTAATCGGTCACCGAAGATCATTTGCAGGTTCAGCAATAGGTGGTATAAGAGAAACACAAGAAATGTTAGACTTCTGTTCAGAACATAACATTAGACCACAAATCGAACTGATTTCAGCAGATCAAATAGACGAAGCATATGAAAGAGTCTTATCATCAAACGTTAAATATCGTTTCGTAATAGATACAAGCACAATGTAATAACGTAGAAAGTGTCCATTTGATGGGCACTTTTTTTAATGGGGGTGTTGTTAGTAACAAATTAGGCTACTTTTGTAATTAAGGAGGCCGTTAGTAACAGTTTTGGCGAGTTTTGTAACTAAGGAGGCCGTTAGTAACAGTTTTGGCGAGTTTTGTAACTAAGGCGCTCGTTAGTAACGGTTCTGTCGAGTTTTGTAACTAAGGCACCCGTTAGTAACACTTTCGCAGAGTTTTGTAACTAAGGAGCTCGTTAGTAACACTTTCGCAGAGTTTTGTAACTAAGGAGGCCGTTAGTAACATTTTGGCAGAGTTTTGTAACTAACTCACCCGACAATCCCACTTCATTCAACACAAAATCCCCTGCTAACTCCAACGTTAACAGGGGATGATTTATTGATTCACTTTAAGATTCTACGGTGTCTTCCATTTGGGCTTCGAATTCATCTAGTAATGCGCGTACTTCGTCAGTTGTTTCTGTACTCATTAATTGATGTCTTAATTCGCTAGCGCCTCTCATGCTACGTACGTAAATTTTGAAGAATCTACGTAAGCTTTTGAATTGTCGTGTTTCACTAGTTGCGTATTTGTCGAATAATGTGAGATGTAGTCTGAGTAAGTCTAATAGTTCTTTACTTGTATGTTCGCGAGGTTCTTTCTCAAATGCGAATGGATTATTGAAGATACCTCTACCGATCATAACACCATCGATGCCATATTTTTCAGCAAGTTCAAGACCTGTCTTTCTATCAGGAATATCACCGTTGATCGTTAACAATGTATTTGGTGCGATTTCGTCACGCAAATTCTTGATCGCTTCGATTAATTCCCAGTGTGCATCTACTTTACTCATTTCTTTACGCGTACGAAGATGAATTGATAAGTTTGCGATATCTTGTTCAAAGACGTGCTTTAACCAATCTCTCCATTCTTCTATATCATAATAACCGAGGCGTGTCTTAACACTTACCGGTAGACCACCAGCTTTAGCTGCTTGAATAATTTCAGCTGCACGTTCAGGTCTTAAAATTAAGCCAGAACCTTTACCTTTGCCTGCAACATTTGCTACAGGACATCCCATATTCAAATCAATACCTTTAAAGCCCATTTCAGCCATTCCGATACTCATTTCTCGGAAATGATCTGGCTTGTCGCCCCATATATGTGCGACGATAGGTTGTTCATCTTCACTAAAAGTTAAGCGTCCGCGAACACTGTGTATACCTTCAGGGTGACAAAAACTTTCCGTATTTGTAAACTCAGTGAAAAAGACATCCGGTCTAGCTGCTTCACTGACTACGTGACGAAAGACGATATCCGTAACGTCTTCCATAGGTGCCAAAATAAAAAATGGACGTGGCAATTCACTCCAAAAATTTTCTTTCATAATATATTTTAACCTTCTTATTTATTAATTTATTAAATATTTATCCATGATGATATTACCATAAAAGTGCAACTTATACAAAAGGATATTTACTCATTTTAATTCAGATTACTTGTCATAACATCTAAACAATTTAATACGTAAAGCATGCATTTTGACTTTCTCATGTGCCTTTGTATAACATGATGATATTAGAGAAAGATTTCGAGGAGATGTCGTCGTGGAAGAGTTGAAACACCGGGATAAGACTTTGCTTATTACGATTTTGATGGTAGGGTCATTTGTGGCCATTTTGAACCAGACACTCATGACTACAGCCTTACCAAGTATTATGAAAGAAATGCATTTAACGAGTAGTACAGTACAATGGCTAACGTCTATATTTATGTTAGTGAATGGTATTATGATTCCGATTACGGCATATTTAACACAGCGGTTTACAACTAGAACGTTATACTTTGCAGCTTTAACATTCTTTATAGTAGGTTCTATTATTTGTGTTATTACGGATCAATTCACGGTTATACTCGCAGGACGTGCAGTTCAAGCAATGGGTGCTGGTATTATGATGCCTTTAATGCAAACAGTGTTATTCCTCGTTTACCCAGCAGATAAAAGAGGACAAGCAATGGGGATGTTTGGATTAGTCGTCGGATTCGCACCAGCAATCGGTCCAACATTATCAGGTTGGGTCGTATCTCAATACAGTTGGAAAGTAATATTCTATATTCTATTAGTTGTAGCTATTGTAGATTTATTATTTGCGATGAAATTCGTTAAGAATGTAACAGATGTTACGAAACCGAAGCTTAATAAACTATCAGTCACACTGTCGACATTAGGCTTTGCAGCATTGTTATTTGGCTTTAGTGAAGCGGGTAATTTAGGATGGCATCATCCTTTAGTGTATTCAATGATCATTGCAGGTATTGTCATCTTAACAATGTTTATCGTGAAACAATTAAGTATGACTGAGCCGTTTCTTAATGTACGCGTCTTCACCTATAAATCCTTTACAATCAATATGATTATTGTCTGTATCGTCTTTGTTTCATTTATAGGTAGTCAAACAGTCCTGTCATTCTACTTACAAAATCTACACGGTTATTCACCATTGATGTCAGGGTTAGCACTCATGCCAGGTGGAATTATAACAGGTTTACTTTCACCATTCACAGGTAAAATATTCGATAAATACGGTGGTAAGTTATTATCCATCATAGGCGTTTCAATTGTCGTGATCACATCATTTGCTTTCACACAACTCGATGCACACACATCATTCGCATATGTCACAATATTCTTTGCCATCTCACTCGCAGCAAATGCAATGGTCTTCAATCCATTAACAACAGCTGCGTTAAACAATTTATCACGTGAATTAGTACCACACGGAACATCGATGAATAATACAATGCGACAAGTCGGCGCAGCAATGGGTTCAGCAATATTAGTAACAGTTATGAACACAGCCATCTTAAATCCACATGAATATGGAATAGAAGGATTAGTACACGGCGTACGTGTCGCATACGTTGTTATCTGTATCGTAGCAATACTCGGATTAATATTAGCAATTATCAACCCAACATCTAAAAAAGGCTATAAAGAAGCATAATGAAATAAAGCATGAGAGCGGGACATACATAATGTCCCAGTCTTATGCTTATTTTTATAGGGTGAGCAGTATGGCATCAGACAACCCTCAGACTGACCCGTATGGGTTTATAAGTAATACATAAGGAAATTTATGTAAACATACTTTATACTTAAGTCAAAATAACAGAATTGAGGTTATCGTAGTGAAGAAGTTATGGATTTTGGGGATGGGTATCGTTATTCTAATGATCTTTGGAATCATGATTATGACGAAACCATCTAACGAACATCATTCAACAACAGTTAAATCAACAGGCTCAACTTATAAAAATAGCCAAATACCGACACTATTTCTACACGGTTATGCAGGAAGTGCGAATTCAGAGAAATATATGGTTCAACAAGCAAGGAAAAAAGACGTTACAAAAGAAGTCATCACAGCATATGTATCTGAAGATGGAGAAGTTGAATTAAAAGGCAAACTTAAAAAAGGTGCGACTAATCCTATTGTACAAATAGAATTAGAAAATAATAAACAAGGCGATCTAGATCTCAATGCAGAATGGTTTAAAAACGTACTAGCGAAATTACAAAGTGAATATGGCATTAAGAAATTTAACTTTGTCGGACATTCAATGGGGAATTTATCATTTGCTAAATATATGTTGAAATACGGGGATGATGAAACATTACCGCAGTTGAATAAAGAAGTGAACATTGCCGGTACGTTTAATGGTGTATTAAATATGAATGAACAAGTAAATGAAATTAGTGTGGATAGAAGCGGTAAACCAAGTCGCATGAACCCACCATATCCAGACCTACAACAATTGAAAGACATCTATAAAGGACAAGAAATAGAAGTATTAAATATCTATGGCGATTTACAAGACGGTACTAACTCAGACGGCCGCGTATCCAACAGCTCATCAAAGTCATTGAAATATTTACTAGGAAATAGTCCAAAAAGCTATAAAGAATCCAAATACGAAGGCAAAACAGCCCAGCACAGCGAACTTCACGAAAACAAACAAGTCGCGAATGAGATAGTAGAGTTTCTGTGGGGGAAGTAGGGAGAATGAATAAGTAAACCGAAAAAGTATTTGACCTTAAAGTGTGGTTTAATGATAGGTTTTAAATGAAGGAGGTATATTGTATGAGAATTGACGATGTTTCCAAAAGTTTAAACATTACTAAATCACAAATTAGGTATTATGAAAAAGTAGGTTTACTAACAATTCCGAGAGATGCGAATCAATATCGTTACTTTGATGAACAAACGATGATTGATCTCAAAATGATTATGAACTTAAAGGCATTAAATATTGATTTAGAGGATATCAAATATATTATTCAATTATTTCACGAACCAGCTACAGAAGCATGTAACGCTACTTCTATGGACTATATTAATAAAGTTATTGAAGAAAAAGAAGAAGAATTAAATAACCAAATATTTATCCTTAATAAACTAAAGAACATTCATGACTTATCTAAAAATAATCAGTATGCCTTAAATAAAGAATTGATTTTAAATGAGCTCAATCAAAGGAGAGGATCTGATGATTAGTGTCATTTATGGTGGTAATCAATCTGGGGTATGTTTTAAAGTGTATGAATCTATTATAAAGAATATTAATCAAAGTAATCGTTACGTGTTTAATTTACAACAAATGAACTTACCTCTTATATTAGAGAATGGCTATCATTCAACAGTCACAGATGAACATCTAGAGATACTTAATAAACTAGAACAGTCTGATACATTGATATTTATATATCCACTTTATTGGTTTAATGTCACACCAATCATGAAAAGTTTTATAGATTTAGCATTTTGGCCAGAATATGCATTCAGCTTTAAGAAGAAGCGGTATTTCAGAAAAGGATTCTGGAAAGGTAAAAAAGCAATTATTGTATATACACAAGGCGGACCAGAAGTATTTCATAGAATGCAGAAAAGAATGGGATACCATGTACTCAAATATCCATTAAACCTATCAGGTATTTATACAATATCTACTTATCATATTGATAATTTAAATAGAAGTAGAAATAAGAATAAAACTATGGATAAAATGATAGATGATATTGCATTGAAGGTTACAAGAAAAATAGAAAATTAGATAAAAAATAAACTGTGTAAGTAGTGAAGATGAATACTACTTGTGCAGTTTTTTTAATTTGAATGTACTTTAAATTAATGAAAAAGAGCAAAAACTTCTATGCTATGATTATACATATTACTCTTAGTATATAGATAATTAGACAATTAATGTCCATTTAAATAAGTATATTAATATTATAAATACTGAATGGAGAGAATTGTATGAGCGAAAAATTATGGGACGAATTCATTCAATTTTGGGATGAAGATGAAATTAAAGAAAAAGCTGAGAGATATCAAGAATTATATGAAAATCCAGAAGAAATTGATAATGATTTTTCATGGGTAAATAAAAAGGAGAAACTAAATAAAATCTCTAAAGCAGCGATGTGGGGTATACCAAATCATATACTAGGAGATATAGATAATTCTAAATTTATTATTGGATTATTTAACCCGGGAACACATATGAATAAAACAACATCTGAAGAATGTTCAACAGTCGGAGAATATATTCAAAGTGAAGTATCTCTTGAAAAAAATATTGTTGATGGAGTTGAGTTTGATTCTAAAGAAGTATATGAAACAAATGACGTTGAAATTAGTATGCTTCATGATTTTTACTATAATCATATTTTGTCTAAGGAAAATGTAATATCACAAGAATTAAAAAAATTATATAAAATCTATTGTGAGAACGAACAAGAATTCAAACTTTATTTGCAAAGTGGCCATTCAAAGAGGTTTAAAGCAGTAGCATATTATTTAGGACAGTATTATTCACATGTATTTCATGGAAGTGGCCCTGGATATGTCAGATGTATGAAGCATTATAGTTCAATTTTTGAAAAGATGAATAAAGCCAAACGCTATGATAGTGAAGTTGAACAAAAATTTGAGGAAGCATTAATAAAATTAAAAATAACTAATATAGAATTAATTCCATATAGAACATCTGAATCTAATGATATTGGATTTAGTAAGAAACAAGAAAGTAGTATACTTAGTGCAAAAGTTATTTTGGAAAAATTACTTACTGATAAAGAATCTATAGTTATTTTAAGAAGTAGAGGAAAATGGGAAGGTTTATTTAAGAAAGAATGTGCTTCTAAAGATGTAAATTATTCACAAGAAATTGAACCAAGATTATTTGAATTGGGTACAAGTGGAGCAATATCGTATAAAAATTTATATCCTGTAAAGAAGAAAAAGAATAATTCAAAATTAAAGAATGAAGACTTATCAGAAAGATATAAACAGGAAATCAATAAAATAGTTGATGAACTAAGCGAAGAAATTAGGTTGAAAGAATTTGAGGAGTATCTAGATAATGTTATCGCTATGTATCATTAATATTCATCAATCGTATACTAAATGTAAAAGATCTACAATGTAGCTGTTACACTAACCTCAATGAGTGGGAGTAAAATAAAAACACTTTCGTTGATTTCATAATTAAATGAATTTAACGTAAGTGTTTTTTCTATAAAAAAGTTTCTTCATATCAAAAACGAAATAATTGGTAAATATATTCTATAATCTTAAAATTTACACCACATAAAATGAGTTATATATTATAATTAATTGTAATAGAAACAAAGGTAGGGGATGTTATGGTATACCAAAGTGAATTTGCTCTAGAAAATGAAATGATGGAACAGTTAGAATCAAATGGCTATGAAACTGTAACGATTAGAAATGAACAACAATTATTGGATAATTTCCGTGCTATTCTCAATGAACGTCATGCTGATAAATTCAAAGATCAACCATTAACAGATAAAGAGTTTCAACGCTTATTAACGATGATTAATGGGAAAAGTATTTTTGAAAGTGCACGTATTCTACGAGACAAGTTGCCTTTAAAGCGTGATGATGAAACTGAAGAATACTTATCATTTTTAGATACAAAAAATTGGTGTAAAAACAAATTCCAAATTACAAATCAAGTGTCGGTAAACGATAAATATAAAGCAAGATATGATGTCACTATTTTAGTGAACGGGTTGCCACTAGTTCAAATTGAACTTAAGCGTCGTGGTGTAGATATTAATGAAGCATTTAACCAAGTTATGCGTTACCGTAAACAAAACTACACAGGATTATTTCGATACATACAATTATTCGTTATAAGTAATGGCGTAGAAACACGTTATCTATCTAATAATGATGGTGATATATTAAAAAGCCATATGTTTTATTGGAGTGATAAAGATAACAAGCGTATTAATAATTTGAGTGACTTTACTAATTCATTTTTAAGACCGTGCCAATTAGCTAAAATGATTTCTCGTTATATGATAATCAATGAGACTGATCACATTCTAATGGCGATGCGTCCTTATCAAGTACATGCTGTTGAAGCATTGATCAATCAAGCGACTGAAACAAACAATAACGGTTATATTTGGCATACGACTGGAAGCGGTAAAACATTAACTTCATTTAAAGCGAGTCAAATATTATCAGAACAAGATGACATCCAAAAAGTAATATTCTTAGTTGACCGTAAAGATTTAGACAGTCAGACAGAAGAAGAGTTTAATAAATTTGCTAAAGGTGCAGTAGATAAAACAAATAATACTTCGCAACTTGTTAGGCAGTTAAATGATAGAAGCTTACCGCTTATTGTTACGACTATACAAAAAATGTCGAAAGCTATTCAAAGTAACCCGAAAGCATTAGAGCAATATAAGACTAATAAAGTCGTATTTATTATTGATGAGTGTCATCGTAGTCAGTTTGGTGATATGCATCGTATTGTTCGTCAACATTTCAATAATGCTCAGTACTTTGGTTTTACAGGAACACCTCGCTTTGAAGAAAATAAAAGTCAAGATGGTAGAAGTACAGCAGATATCTTCGGTAGATGTTTACACACTTATTTAATTAAAAATGCCATTCATGACGGTAATGTATTAGGCTTTTCAGTAGATTATATTAATACAATAAAAGCCAAAAATATAGATCTAGATTCAGAAGAATTGGTTGAAGGTATCAATAAAGATGAAGTATGGCTCGCTGATGATCGAATTAGACTCATCGCAAGACATATAGTTGAAAATCATGATAAATATACTAGAAATAGACAGTATTCAGCAATCTTAACTGTTCAAAGTATCCCAGCGTTGATTAAATTTTATAATGTGTTTAAAGAGATTAGTAAAGATTATGATAAACCGCTTAATATCGCAGGAGTGTATTCTTATTCACCAAATGAAGAAAGTACAGAAGGTAATGTAAAGGAAAAACATTCAAGAGATTCATTAGATGAAATAATAGCGGATTACAATGCAACATTTGGTACAAATTTTTCTACAGATACGTTCCAAGGGTACTTCAATCATATTTCAAATAGTGTCAAAAAGGGTGTTAAAGATAGCAAAATTGACGTCCTAATCGTTGTGAATATGTTCTTAACTGGATTTGATAGTAAAGTGTTGAACACTTTATATGTAGACAGAAACTTAAAACATCATGACTTAATTCAAGCATACTCAAGAACTAATCGAGTGGAAAAAGAAACAAAACCATTCGGAAAAATTGTTAATTATCGTAATTTGAAACGTCAAACAGATGAGGCGTTAAAACTATTCTCTCAAACAGAAGATACAGATCGTATATTAATGAGAAGTTATGAAGAGTATTTATCTGAGTTTGTAGATGCGTTAGCTGAATTAAAAACAATCGCTCAAAATCCAGAAGATATGGATAATGTCTTTGATGAAAATGATAAAAAATCATTTGTCGAAGCGTTCCGTCTCGTTTCTAAATTAGTGCTAAGACTGAAAACTTTCGAAGAATTCAACTTTACTAATGAAAATATAGGTATGGGTGAACAAGAGTTTGAAGACTACAAGAGTAAATACTTCGCGATATACGATGAAGTTAAGAATAAACACGGTGAAAATGAAAAAGTAACGATATTAAATGATATAGATTTCGAAATAGAAATTCTGCGTAATGACTTAATTAATGTGTCATATATCATGGAACTCGTACGTAAGATTGATTTAAAAGACAAAGAAGAACAACAACGAAATCGTGAACAAATTAGACGTATATTAGACAATGCAGACGACCCAACGCTTCGACTTAAACGTGATTTAATACGTGAATTTATAGATGAAGTAGTGCCTAAATTAACTGAAGAAGATGATATTGATGAAGTTTATCTCAAGTTTGAAAATGCAAAACGGGAAGAAGAGTTTAAAAAGTTTGCTCATCAACAAGCAGTAGATGAAGAAATACTTAAGGCAATTACGGGAGAGTTTGAATTTAGTGGTATCGTTAATCAAGAAGAATTAAAGGACCTTGTCGGAGATAAGAAACTTAGAGAGAAACGACAAACTAAAAAAGCAATTGCATCATTTATTGAAGAAGTGACATCAAAATATAGTTTTTAGATAGTAATTAAAACCTTTGTAATAGTATATTGCAGAGGTTTTGATATGCTTTTACAAACTCAAATAAGTAACATAAAACAAAAATGTACCAAATTAATGGAGGAAATAAAATGTCAATTACAGAAAAGCAACGCCAACAGCAAGCAGAATTACATAAACGTTTATGGTCTATAGCAAATGATTTAAGAGGAAATATGGATGCAAGTGAATTCCGTAATTATATACTAGGATTAATCTTCTATCGCTTTCTATCAGAAAAAGCAGAATCAGAAGTTGCTGAAGCATTATCTGGTGAAGATCTAACTTATGAAGAAGCATGGGAAGATGAAGAATATCGTGAAGACTTACAAGCAGAACTTTTAGAAAATGTTGGTTATTACATAGAGCCAAAAGACTTATTTGGCAATATGGTTAAAGAAATTGAAAACCAAAGATTTGATATTGAACATTTAGCACAAGCAATTAGAAAAGTAGAAACATCTACACTTGGAGAAGAAAGTGAAGAAGACTTTATCGGACTATTCAGCGATATGGATTTAAGTTCTACAAGATTAGGTAATACAGTTAAAGACCGAACTGCTTTATTGAGCAAAGTAATGGTTAATTTAGAAGATTTACCGTTCCTACATAGTGATATGGAAATAGATATGTTAGGTGATGCTTATGAATTCTTAATCGGACGATTTGCTGCAAACGCTGGTAAGAAAGCAGGGGAATTCTACACACCTCAACAAGTTTCAAAAATCTTATCTAAAATCGTAACATTAGGCAAAGATAAACTAAGAAATGTATATGATCCAACATGTGGGTCAGGTTCATTACTATTACGTGTAGGTAATGAAACAACAGTATATCGTTACTATGGTCAAGAAAGAAACAATACAACATATAACTTAGCTAGAATGAACATGTTACTACATGACGTACGCTTTGAGAACTTTGATATTCATAACGGTGACACTTTAGAAGCTCCAGCATTCTTAGATGAGAAATTCGATGCAGTAGTAGCTAACCCACCATACAGTGCAAAATGGAGTGCGGATAGTAAATTTGACGATGACGAAAGATTTAGTAATTACGGTAAACTAGCACCTAAATCAAAAGCAGACTTCGCCTTTATTCAACATATGGTGCACTATTTAGACGATGAAGGAACAATGGCAGTAGTCTTACCGCATGGTGTCTTATTCCGTGGCGCAGCAGAAGGAGTCATACGTAAATACTTAATCGAAGAGAAGAACTATCTAGACGCAGTAATCGGTTTACCAGCAAACATCTTCTACGGAACAAGTATACCAACATGTATTCTGGTATTTAAAAAATGCCGTAAATTAGATCAAGACGTGTTGTTTATAGACGCATCAAATGAGTTTGAAAAAGGTAAAAACCAAAATAACTTAGCTGACGAACACGTAGAAAAAATCATTAATACTTATACAAACAGAGAAGCAATAGATAAATATAGTCATACAGCAAGCCTAGAAGAAATCGCAGAAAATGACTATAACCTTAACATACCAAGATATGTCGATACATTTGAAGAAGAAGAACCAGTAGACTTAGAACAAGTACAATCAGATTTGAAGACGATAGAAGCGGAAATAAAAGAAGTAGAACAAGAAATAGAAAGCTACTTAAAAGAATTAGGAGTGGTGACACATGACTAATGAAACAAAAAATGTACCAGAGTTGAGATTCCCAGAGTTTGATGGGGAGTGGGAGAAAAAAGTTCTTGGTGAAATAAGCAATAGAGTTAAACGTAAAAATACCAATTCTGTCTCTAAAATGCCCTTAACTATTTCAGGGGCATTAGGTTTAGTGGATCAGGTTACATACTTTAGTAAGTCAGTATCTGCTAAAAATTTGGATAACTATACGCTCATTAAAAATGGAGAGTTTGCATATAATAAAAGTTATTCGAATGGTTATCCATTGGGTGCAATTAAAAGATTAGAGAGATATGATCAAGGTGCATTATCAACGCTATATATTTGCTTTAAATTTAATGATAGTCAAAGTTCAGAATTTATGAAACAATACTTCGAATCAGATAAATGGTATAAAGAAGTTTCTCAAATAGCTGTAGAAGGAGCCAGAAATCATGGTTTATTAAATATACCAGTAAACGACTTCTTTTCTATAAATTTGTTTACACCAATTTTGACTGAACAACAAAAGATCGGTGAATTTTTCAGCAAACTTGACCGACAAATTGAATTAGAGGAACAAAAGTTAGCGAAATTAGAAGAACAGAAAAAGGGATATATGCAAAAGATTTTCTCACAAGAACTGCGATTTAAAGATGAGAATGGGAACGAGTATCCGGAGTGGGAGAATCAGACAATAGAGAATTTATTGAAAGAGAGAAATGAACGTTCTAGTGAAGGAGATATGTTATCAGTAACGATAAATAGTGGAATAATTAAGTTTAATGAACTAGATAGAAAAGATAATTCGAGTAAAGATAAAAGTAATTATAAAGTCGTTAAAAAAAATGATATAGCATATAACTCTATGAGAATGTGGCAAGGTGCAAGTGGTAAGTCAGAATATGATGGTATTGTTAGTCCAGCATATACAGTAGTTTATCCTTTAGAAAATGTTAATTCAGTATTTATTGCTTATTTATTTAAAACTTATAAAATGATCCATATTTTTAAAATTAATTCACAAGGCCTTACATCAGATACATGGAATTTAAAATACAAGCAATTGAAAGATATAAATATTAAAATACCTATTCTAGCAGAACAGGAAAGAATAGCAGAATTCTTTAAAAATATTGATAAATTAATTGAAAAGCAATCTAATAAACTTAAAGTATTAAACGAAAATAAAAAAGGATATTTACAAAAAATGTTCATTTAATTTTACCAACACACTACTATATAACGAAAAAGAACTAGCAATAATTTATGAGAATTATAGTTTATTAAGAAATTTAATGGTTTCAATAAATAATTTGATGAGGAGCTAGTACTATATGAATACAATTAATCTAAAAACCTTAGCAAATACTTGCTTGGACCAATCTTCTTTAATGTTGATCAAAAAGCGATATAATTTGGATGATATTAAAGAGGTTGAGAAAGAAGGTATTGTCGATCTTGTAGAAGAACTTCATTTATACGATAATAGCGTTTCTTATTTTGATGGATTTTATTTAAATTATAAAATCAAACAAATTAATCCAGAGTTTGACCTTTTAAAATATACTAAAGAAGGCATTTTAAATATTGAACTTAAGAGTAAAGCAGATAAAGAAAGAGTATTAAAACAACAGTGTAAAAACTATTTCTATTTACAAGCTGTTACTCATGAACTAGATATTATTACATATGTAAGTGAAGAGAATATATTTTATAAATATGACAAAAATAATAAATCAACATCTATAATCGATACGAGCGAAGTGGTTGATATACTGTCTAAATATAAAACAATAGAATCAACACATTTAGATGATGTATTTGTACCTACAAATTATTTAATATCACCATTTAATAATACTGAGAAGTTTCTTAAACAAAAATATATACTGACACAGCATCAGCAAATTATAGTAAATAGTATAATAAAGTTAAAAGATGATCATATTGTAGAAGGTAAGGCAGGAACAGGAAAATCATTAGTTATTTATGATGCAGCTAACAAACTTATTAAACAGGGAAAAAATACTGTAATGATACATTGTGGTTTGCTGAATAGTGGACATGACCGACTTATAGAAGAAGGTTGGAACATAAGAAGTGTTAAAGAAAGAATAGAAGATGAGGAGTATACTGAAATAGACGTTATTTTTATAGATGAGGTACAAAGAATGTATCCTGCTCAATTAAGAAATATTATGGAAAAAGCTAAAGAACATGATTGTAAATTAATCTTTAGTTTAGATCCTCGTCAGTACCTGAATGAAAAAGAAAGTAAATATAATAACATTGATTATATTAAAGAGACATATACAAGTATTAAACATGAAACACTTACAGATAAAATCAGAACAAATCATGAAATTGCTTGTTTTATAAAGGAACTATTCAATAATGATAAGAAAAATAATATCGATTATAACAATATCGAAATTGAATATATAGGTAGTAAAAGCAATTTCGAAGAGTACGTACAATACCTTGAGAATAATTCATGGACGTATTTATCATTGACGACATCTAAGTTCGACAATGCATCATTTGAAAAATATTCACAGCTAAATCAAGAAGTAAATTCACATAGAATTATCGGACAAGAGTTTGATAATGTCGCTGTTATATTAGATAGAAGTTTCGAAATTAAGAATAAATCCCTTCAATATAATGGAGGGTATTATCACTACGATCCAGTACAGATGGTATTTCAAAATATAACAAGAACTAGGAAAAAACTAAAATTTATTATTGTAGGTAATATGAATTTATATAAGAATCTAATGAAAATCGTTACAAAAGAGTATTCTTTAGTAATGGATTAGATGTTATGCCTATCTTTAATAAATCCGCATATTATTTATAAACTACTAGTCAAACCCTCTTAATTTATTAGGAGGGTTTTGTCTTTGTGCTTTCAAACGTGTGATATACTTTGTGTGTTGAAATATAGAGTATCTATAGATAGGGTGATTGAGTATGAAATTCACAGAAGTAGAAGTTATCGAACATCTTGTAAAGGCATATAAAGAAGCAGGGAAGCCTACTTACCCTCATGAAAATTTATATCGAGGACGTAATCATAGTATATCAGGTATTGGAGAAGACTTGCTGGGTGCTTATTTGATTAGTAGATTGGAAGGTGTCCAAATCTTTATTGATCAGCCTTTATCTATGATTGATAAATCTTTAAGTACAAGATATCCGGATTTATTAATTTGTGAAGATAATGTAATTAAGAATATACTCGAAGTTAAAATGGATTTAGGATATCAAAGGAAAGATTTTATAAATTATTGTCAAAAGAAAGAAGAGTGGATTTCAAATATCGTAGGAAAACAGTGTGTATTGTCTAGAAAGAGAGAAGACAGAATTCCTATGAATATAGCTGATGATATTAAATTTCATGTCGTGATTTACAGTGAAAACAATGGACCGAAGCGGTTCGATGAAGAAATCAAGCCTATCGTTAATGAAACATGTCCACACATTGAAGTATATGTCTTAACAAGTGGGCAGCACCCTAATTTAGCAGATGTTAATCTCGAAGGTATTAACATTAATAAAGATGAATTTGAAAGACTCGTGAGTGCGTTATAAAAATAGAACATCCATCATAACTCAAAATAAACAGCCTAAGGTTTCGCGACCTTAGGCTGTTTTTTTATATTCTATTCCTACTTATCATTAAATTTTTCTAATATGACTTTAGCTGTTTCACTGACTACTTTGTCGTTTGGTTTATCTGTTTTTCCTTCTTTGTTTGTGAATATAACTAGAACAATTGGTTTTGTTTCACCTTTGGGGTATACAAGAGCAACATCATTTCTTGATGCATAAGTAATCGCTTGTCCGCTCTTATCTGCTACTTTAAAATTCTTTGGTGCACCTTTTTTAATTAAAGTATCCCCACTTTTGTTATTGATCATTAAATCAATTAAGAATGCTTTATTTTCTTTTGATAAACGACCATCGTTGATAAGTTTAATGAGTGTTTTTCCAAAAGCCTTTGGTGTTGATGTATCTTTATTACTCTTTGGGTCATAATTGTTTAATTCAGGTTCCATTCTTGAAGGCTTAGTAGTCTTATCATCTAATGACTGTAGCCTTTTATTGACTTCTTTATAGCCACCTAATTCTTCAATAATCATATTATTAGCAGTATTATCACTGTATAACATCGTTGCTTCGATTAATTTTTTGATCGTGATATCTTTATTGATAAATTTTTCTAGTACAGGTGAGTATGGCACAATGTCTTCTTTACTAACATGAACTTTCTTATTTAATTCATTGTGAGGTGTCTTTTCAAGTAACATCGAACTACTTACGGCTTTGAAAGTTGAAGCATAGGCAAATCTCTTATCTTCATTAAAGGTAATTTCTTCATCAGTTGCAGTATTTAAAGCATAAACACCTACATTAGCATCATATTTATCTTCAACCTTCTTCAAATCTTCCGTTGTCGCATCAGCAGTACTGCAGGCACTGAGCAAAAATATAGATGCGATTATTAATATCAATTTCTTCATTACGTATACCTCCTTAGACTTGGTATATATACTATCATATTAATAATATGATTGTTTTTTCAATCTTCTCTTTTGACTTACACATGCTATACGTGGTATATAATAATCATTGAAACGATTTGTTAAGGAGAGACGACATGGAAGACAAGACGATGGAGGTATTTAAGAGAGGTTCGAAGTTATTAAATATTCTTCAAGACGAGAAGCGTCAACAAATTCTTGTTCTATTATGTAGAGAAGAACAACTAACGGTTAATCAAATTACTGAACGACTTACGATTTCACGTCCTGCTGTATCTCATCATTTGAAATTAATGTATGAAGTGGGCTTGTTGAGTGTCGAGCAAGTTGGATTGGAAAGATATTATCGTTCTGATTTAGACGATGCATTACTGTGGTTGAAAGAACTGACAGCTTCTTTAGAAGAAAATATTAAAAATAAAGAAAAAGCTTAAAAAATTTTAGTCACTATGTTCATATGTTTAAACCTATTGAAATAAGGAATTAATAAATAATAAAAAGGAGCATTCGATATGCAAACAATTTTAGGAAGTAACGGACAAATTGGGCAAGAAATTGCTAAAGAAATTTATAGAAATTATACGAAAGATATACGATTAGTAGGTAGAAAGCCTAAGAAAATTCATGATACAGACGAGTTAGTAGCGGCTGATTTAATGAAATACGAAGATACACTTAAAGCAGTGAAAGGTAGTGAAATAGTCTATTTTGCTGTTGGATTGCCCGCAAATTCAGAAATGTGGGAAGAACGCTTTCCAGTTATTATGGAGAATGTCATTAAAGCATGCCAAGAAACAAACACGAAACTGGCATTCTTTGATAATACGTATATGTATGAGAAAAACGATAACGTACAGGTTGAAGACAGTCCATTTGTACCAGAAGGTCGTAAATCACAAGTACGTGCGGATATAGCTGAAATGTTGTTATCAGCTATGAAAGATCAATCTATTCAGGCTGTTATTGGCCGCGCTCCTGAATTTTATGGACCAGGATTAACGCAAAGCTTTACCAATTCATTAGTATTTAATCGTGTAAAAGCAGGTAAACGTGCATTAGTACCGGTTAATGCATCTGTGTTACGTACACTTATATGGACACCTGATGCAAGTCGTGCCTTAGCATTGCTTGGTAATACACCTGATGCTTATGGAGAAACATGGCATTTACCAACAGACGGTAGTGTGTCTTATAAAGATATTTTGAAAAAAGCAGAGAAAGTCTTAAATAAGAAGATTAAGTATATGACAGTACCAATGTGGGTATTTAAATTAGGTAGTCTATTTAACCAACAAGTTAAAGAACTTACTGAATTATTACCGAGATATAAATATGATAACGTCTTTAAGTCCGATAAATTTAAAGAAAGATTTCCTGATTTTAAAGTGACAACTTATGAAGAAGGCATTAAAAATATTTTAAAAGGAGAATCGTAATATGAAGAAAATCATGATAGTTAATACAAGCGTAGATTATTATGAAGGAACACGTAAACCAACAGGACTGTGGCTAGGTGAACTCGTTCATTTTTATGATTATTTTAATACACAAGATTATCAAATCGATTTATTTAATATAAACGGTGGTGAAACACCCATTGATCCGGTAAGTCTTAATCCACTAATGTTAGATAAAGTAACAAAGGCTTATTATAACGATCATACTTTTATGGAGAAGCTTAAAAACAGTCCATCTATAAGTGAAGCAAATCCTGAAGTATATGATGTCATTTACTTTACCGGCGGACATGGTGTGATGTTTGATTTTCCGCATAATACGTATATTCAAGACGGTGTTAATGAAGTATATCGTCACGGTGGCGTTGTCGCAGCAGTGTGTCATGGCATCGCAGCATTATTAAATGTGAAAGATGAAAACGGCAGATACTTTATCGATCGTAAACAGATCACTGGATTTTCAAATGCAGAAGAAATATTAGCCAATCGTAAACGTCTAGTTCCGTTTATGTTAGAAAGTGAACTTAAAATCCGAGATGCCAAATACAATAAAGCAAAAGTACCATTCAGACCATATGTACAAGTAGACAACAGACTCGTTACAGGACAAAATCCACAATCACCAAAGCAAGTCGCACAAGCCGTTTCACGCATATTGAGTGGAGAAGAGAAGTAGCGCAGGATGACTGAGGTTAGTGTAAGAGTGTGTAGTTGTTGACCATGGTGCAGTGGCAAAAGCGCACGAAGACTGAGAGATATCGTGCGTTAAGGGGTAAAATCAGGCCGTATCGCACGAAGACTACGAGATATCGTGCGCTAAGGGGTAAAATTAGGCTGTATCGCACGAAGACTGAGAGATATCGTGCGCTAAGGGGTAAAATTAGGCTGTATCGCACGAAGACTGCGAGATATCGTGCGTTATGGGGTAAAATCAGGCCGTATCGCACGAAGACTCCAAAGATATCGTGCGTTTATACTACTAAATAAGCTGAGACATTCAACGTGTCTCAGCTTATTTGTATCTGGATTTATTTGTGTATTTTAACGTACTACTTCCACCCCATACCTCCACAAAATTCTTATTGCTTTTCTTAAATACTTGATATAACATATAAAACGTAAATATTACGATTTAGGAAGTTGAGGGAATATAAATGGTGAAAGAATACGATGTATGGTGGCAGAAGGGACAAGAAACAGATGATGACATGGCAAATGATCATGTTGATGGATGGGATAGAACGATTCAATTGATGGATGAAGCTGATGTTAAAGGTAAGACGATATTAGATTTCGGATGTAATCAAGGTGGCTTTCTACGTAGATTATATGACACGATTTCATTTGAATATGGCGTAGGAATGGATTTAGCGAAGTTATCACTTGAGAAAGCGAAAGAATTAAAAGGCAATCGCCCATTGGAATATGTGTTAACAGATAAACCTCAAGATACTAACAGAACTTATGACACAGCAATTAGTACATCTGTACTTTATTTAATTGAGGACATACCTCAACATGCACGTGATTTGAAAGCTGTACTTAAACCCAATGGCGTCTATTATGCGACATTCTCAGATTTAACAAACAATCCGAGTCAGCAATTTATGGAAGACGTGATAAACAAATACGGTGCGACACCGTCTCAAAATCATTCATTAAAACATATTGTAGATAGCTTTGTAGCTGAAGGATTTGAAGTCGCTGTTATTAAGGAACCTGTTCCTGAAGTGATTGATTTAACACATTATAATGACTTTTATTTATCACCAAATGATTATTTACAAACATTATTCCATGAATCATTTTTAGTAAAAGCAACATTGAAAGAAGGCACGAAGTAATGAAGAAGCGGTTATTAATGGTATTGTCAGCAAGTGCTTTACTGACATTAGCGGGATGTTCTAATGAACAGAAAGATAGTAAGCAAGTGACGTTATCACTACCAACAGAAGCGAAAGCAGATAAGTTAGATGCACAAGGATATGAAGCAGCAATGCCTGTTTATAGTGCAGTTTATGAACCTTTAGTAAAGTATGATAAAGACAAAGGCGTAACAGCAGGATTAGCTGAAAAATGGGAAGTAGATAATGAAGGTAAAGTTTATGAATTTCATTTGAAGAAGGATATTAAATTTTCGGATGGTTCTCCTTTTAATGCTGAAGCAGTGAAGTTCTCGATTGAACGTGCAAAAGCAATCAATAAAGATTCGACAGTTGAAACATTAAAGAAATTAGATCAAGTCGTGGTGAAAGATGACCATACCGTGCAAATTAAATTAAAGTCACCATCTAACCAAGTATTGAACGAATTAACGCAAGTACGTCCATTACGTATGATGAGTCCACATGCTGTTGAAGGTGAAAAAGTTGACGGTAAGTTCAAAGAAGCAATTGGTACAGGTGCATTTGTCGTTGATAAGAATGGTAAAGAAAAGACAACATTGAAACCGAATAAACATTTCAACAACGAGCATCCTGTTAAATACAACTTAGCGTTTCAAACAATTGAAGATGGCGATTCTAGAAATTCAGCAGTTCAAAGTGGCACTGTAGATATATCAGGCGGTGCTTTAGGTATGCTGACAGACCAACAAATTAAAGAAGATAAAAAGAATAAATCATTAACGATTGAAGATAAACCGAGTACTGTCAGTCACTTTATGGCATTTAACCCGAATCATAAAGTATTGAAAGAACGTGCGATACGTGAAGCAATCAGCAAAAGCATTAATACGAAAGCTTTATCTGATAAAGAAATGAAAGGTATATTCCAGAAAAATGTTCAATTTGTAAATGATGATAATCAACAAACACATGAATACGATGTTAAATCTGCTGAAAAGTTATTAAAAGATGAAGGATATATTAAAAATAGTGACGGCATGTTTGAAAAAGACGGCAAAGTCTTATCATTGAATTTAGTTATCCAAACGGCAGAGTTCCCGAACTGGAAAGATAAGTCTGAACAAGTACAACAAGATTTGAAGAAAGCCGGCATTAAAGTAAATATTAAAACGTTAGATGCACAAACTTATTACGATACATTATGGACGAAAAAAGATTATGACTTAATCTTCTATAGAACATATTCTGATGCATTAATGCCTTATAACTTTATGAGTTCAGTATTCGAAAATGTTGACGGTAAGTCTGGTGTGTTAGCAAACGATGATACTTTAACAAAACAATTAGATGATTATACAACGAAGATTTCAAGAGATGAACAACAACGCGCATTTGATGATATCTTTAAACATTTTAATCAACAATATTTTGGTGTGCCGATTGCTTATCCAAATGAAACATTTGTCGTAAGTGATAAAGTTAAATCATTTAAATTCACAGGATTAACAGATGCACCAGTTGACTATAAATCGTTGAAAGTGAATGAACAATGATTATAAAGCGAACACTGAAATTACTATCTTATTTAGTAATCAGTTCGTTTATCATCTATGTGTTAGTTGAGAAGACAGCAGGTAATCCGGCCATACTTTATTTACAACGGCATGGTTACACGACAATTACACAAGAGCATATCGAATTAGCGGAGCATAAATTAGGACTAGGACAAAATATATTCTTGAGATATATAGACTGGCTTGGTCATGCACTAACGGGACATCTTGGATATACATTCAGTTCAAACGAACCTGTTACAGATGTCATCTTAGCGTCATTAAGTCCAACATTGATATTAATATCTGTATCAGCCTGTATATTATTATTGTTTGGCTATTCTATTGGATATATTATCGGGTCACATGCAGAAACAAAATATGCTCGAGTAATTCGTGGATTTGCTCAAGTTATGACGTCCATGCCCGAGTATTGGATAGCGATCTTACTCATTTATTATGCAGGCGTGCGTTGGCGATTAGTGCCATTTGTAGGCAGTGATTCTTGGCAACATTTTCTATTACCGATTATAACAATCGTCATAATTGAAGGGTGTCATGTGTTATTAATGACCGCACATCTCATTGAACAAACGTTAGAAAGCGATGCATATCAACTTACAATATTAAGAAAAGTGAAGTTACGTGCACGTATTTATATACAAATAAAAGAAATATTTGCGCCATTAATGACGATATCAGTGAATAGTATGATTCACTTAATCGGTAAAGCCGTTATATTAGAAGTGATATTTAGTATGTCAGGTATCGGTAAGTTGCTGATTACCGCCATTAATCAACGTGATTATCCATTAATTCAAGGTATTGTTGTGATTATTATGGTCTTTATTATGTTGATTAATTATTGGGGAGATTTAATTATTTTGAAAAGTGAACCGAGATTACATATGCAGCGCGTAATGTCTCGTGAAAAGAGGCGTTCATCATGACGAATAAACGATTAAAAATAATAGCGGTTAGTCTAGCAGTAGGTGTTCTCATACTATGCGGTATTTATGTTCAAATGCACGGCAGTGAAACGGATGCACCACTACAATCACCGAGCCTTAAACATTTCTTAGGCACCGATCAATTAGGTAGAGATCTCTTAAATAGGTTAATGCTAGGTTCGGGAGTTACGTTATCTTTATCAGCAGTTGTGATGATTATAAGTGTAAGTATTGGATTAACACTTGGCATGATTGCTGGTATCGAGAGAAAGTGGATGGATAAAGCACTCATGTTTATCGCAGATATGATTTTAGCGATTCCAAGCTTTATTATCGCGCTCGTCGTCTTAAGTTTAATTAGCAATTCAACAGTTGGCCTTATATTGGCGTTAACAATTGCATGGGTAGGGCGCTATTTACGTTACTTTAGAAATTTAACACGTGACATTCAAAAGCGCCCGTTTATTTCTTATGCGGTGTTAAGTGGTAATTCAACCGCACAAACGACCATTACTCATACACTGCCACATTTAATGAGTAATATATTGGCTTTGATAACTGCAGATATCGGTAAAATTATTTTAAGTATTTCAGGTTTAGCGTTTCTTGGTTTAGGCATTAAGCCACCTATACCAGAACTTGGAACGATATTATTTGATGGCAAAGGTTATTTTAACAGTGCACCGTGGCTATTCTTCTTCCCAGGTATGTTGATAGGAGGTTATGCATTATTATTTCAAATGTTGAACAAAAAAATAACTCAGTAAATCGCATTTTAAATGTTCAAGATGTGAGTATTTTTGACGGAGATCATCCGTTAATTCAATCTATTTCACTATCGGTTAATCAAGGTGATTTTCATTGCATAATTGGTGAGAGTGGTAGTGGCAAATCATTGCTGACAAGGACGATATTAAATATGAAACACCGTAAACTTCATTACCTGGGAAATATTGATATTGATTTAAATAAGACGGATGCAGTATTCCAAGATGTGCACAGTAACATGTTTCAAAATATAACTTTGGCGAAACAGTTTAAATATTTATTTGAGGCTAGTCAGTCTAAATTATCAGCTGAAGAACAGTACGAAGAAATTCTAAAGATGATGAAAGTATTTGGTTTAGAAAATGGTGAGGCGTTATGGAATTGTTATCCGTTTGAACTGAGTGGTGGTATGGCACAAAGAGTAGCGTTTATTATGGCACTTATAAGACGTCCGAAGTGTTTAATACTTGATGAACCTACAACGGCACTAGACAAAGAAAACTGTCACAACTTAATGCAATACTTAGGCGATATGTATCGACAAAATGAAATGACAGTCATCTTTGTGACACATGATATTAATTTAGTAAAAGCATATGCGACACATATTAGTATTATGAAGGACGGTCAAATCATTGAGAGTGGCGATAAAGAAACGTTGTTAAATCATCCGAAGCATGAGTATGCTAGAAAGTTAATGTCTATCGCACGTAGGAGAGAAGCGTATGCTTGAAGTAGAGAACTTAACTAAAACGATTAATCATCGGCATATATTAAATGGATTGTCGCTTACTATTGAAGGTCAGAATTTATTGATTAGTGGGAAGAGCGGAAGCGGGAAATCAACGCTCGCTAAAATGATAGCAGGATTAGATTCAAACTATACAGGTTCAATCAAGTTTAATCATCGACCGCAAGAAAGCATACCTCTTAAACAGTGGATGAAGACGATTCAATATGTACCACAATATCAACGAGATACATTAAATCCACGTAAGACAGTTGAATATATTTTAAGAGAGCCACTGAGAAATTATCGTGTTGATAAAGAGGATTATGGGCATAAAATTGAAACCGTACTGGAGCGATGTTTACTACCTAAAAGTATTTTGAAGCAGCGCATTAGTACATTAAGTGGCGGGCAATTCCAGCGAGTATGGATAGCAAAAGCTTTAATCGTAGAACCTGAAGTACTTATATTAGACGAAGCCACGACGAACTTAGACGTTATGAGTGAAGAAACCATTATCCAAATGTTAAAGACATTAGAACAAGTGCAGCTTATCATCATATCTCACGATCCATACGTACTGAATTCATTTGAAGGAATGGAACTTAAGTTAGGTGGGGAATAGTTGGTACTTAAGTAGATGTTATAAGATAGGTATGGGCGCACGAAGACTGAGAGATATCGTGCAGTTGGGGGTCAAAAAGGGCTGTATCGCACGAAGACTGAGAGATATCGTGCGTTATGGGGTGAAAACAGGTCGTATCGCACGAAGACTGAGAGATATCGTGCGTTAAGGGGTGAAATCAGGCAGTATCGCACGAAGACTGAAAGATATCGTGCAGTTGGGGGTCAAATAGGGCTGTAGCGCACGAAGACTGAGAGATATCGTGCGCTAAGGGGTGAAAACAGGTCGTATCGCACGAAGACTGAGAGATATCGTGCAGTTAGGGGTCAAATCAGGCCATATCGCACGAAGACTGCAAAAATATCGTGCGCCAATTTCATACAACCCAGTAATATAGTTAAAAGCCGAGACATCCGTCGTCTCGGCTTTTTAATATTTAAGTATTGATCTCTTCAATTCATTCGACATCAAATTAATAATGATAAATATATATAATATGCCAACTAATGGTGCGTAGAATGTCCACCAGTTTGTTGTTAGCTCATTAGAGTGAAAGCCTAATAAACTGCTTAAGTCATTGATGCTTGGTCGCTCTATTATTTCGCATGCGGGTCCATAGCAAACCTTCGTACCTCCGAAGAATATTTTGAAGAAGGCTAGATGAGTCATGACGAGTAAAGTTTGAAAACATATTCTCAAAAATATGATCAAATATTGAGTTTGTATGTTAGGTAATACATGTTTGATAAATATATGCTTATCGTTAGGACTAATGGTATATGCAGCTTCGATATAATCTTGATTTAATATATATTGGGTTGATTCTTTTATCAGCATAGTTGTTGTCGGTATCATTAAGATTGTCAGAATAGTGATAGTGTAAGTCATTCTAAATTGCATAGTAGTTGTAAAGCCATCTATTGTTTCATATAGCAAAGGTTGCAATAAGATATACGCCAATATAGATTGTGGAATATAAAATAAAGCATTAGAAAAGACACTGTAAATACTTGTTGTCTTCCGATTAAATGCTAAATAAGTTCCAATTACAATTGAACAAAGAACCGATAAACTTGATATGACGATAATAATCAGTAAAGTGATACGATATCCAGATAACACTTCAAATAACATGTTTTTAGAAGCGGCATCCACACCAAACAATGCTTTAAAGCTAGGTGCAAATGGAGAACTTTTCATAATATCCCCATTAGAATTGTATAGAAAGTTCATAGGTTTAGGCGTGATGTTGAGTAAATCAAAATAAATCACACCAACTAGCGTAGGTAAGATAAGTAACGTTAATAGTATATAAAATTTCTTCATGATAACCCTCCCCGTACGCCAGTGAAGGCAAATAATACTTTATGACTCATAAATATGGCGAGAGATACAGGTACATAAATCAATATAAACGTGACAAATAATACTTCTGGAGAGCCATAATCAAATATAAATGATGACAAACCGTGCATGTTAAAGATTCTTTCCAAAAGTAATAAACTTGAAAGCGTGATCCAAATAATGTGTTTAAAATTGATTAGATATGATGCAAACAAATTCCTTAATATGTGTTTAAAATATAACTCTATATTTGATAAACCTTTCGCTCTAGAAAATTCAATATAATCTGCACGAGATACATCATCTAGAATACTACTTAAAAATGTCACACTACTCACTAAAGGTATAATCGATAGCACCAAAATAGGGAATATTAAAGCTTTATCTTCGGAACTATTCGCTACATTAAACAATAGAATATCTGTATATCGATAAAATAATATCACCAATGAAATAGAAAAAGGTATGTAAAAAATATCCGGAATAATAGATAGAACTGTATTAATTTTTAAATACCATTTTTTAATATGATCATTAACATATAGAATGTATGTAAATAATAAAGATACGATAAAAGCTAACAATAGCGCAGCAAACAAAATCACAATAGTATTTATCCAAGGTTCAATAAAGAATGGAAATAAACTACGTTCAACATGTGATATTTTATTTGTAAATATAATATCTTGAGGATGAAATATGTATAAAAACGTCGACTTCAATGCATTAAGATAATTCAAGAAACTAAAACGTTGATCATCAAATAAAGCTGGTAAACACGCTAATAATAAGAACGCAATAATCGTCATGATGAAATTGAATAATTTTCTCATAAGGCATT
The DNA here is from genome assembly GCF_022386455.1 of Mammaliicoccus sp. I-M35. Classification (NCBI taxonomy): domain Bacteria; kingdom Bacillati; phylum Bacillota; class Bacilli; order Caryophanales; family Staphylococcaceae; genus Mammaliicoccus; species Mammaliicoccus sp. I-M35. The sequence goes on from NZ_JAJNIL010000009.1 coordinate 69,797, forward strand.
TACCTACTTTCTAAAATAATATGTATTACTTCTAGTGTAAAATGATACTTATATTTAATTTACATATTTTTGAAGGTAATGACAAGGGTGTATAGAAAGTATTGTTGCTGAGAAGAGAATTAATAAAAGCCACGACGTAATTTGTCATGGCTTTTACTAATCTTCTTTAGACTTTATATACCACGCATCCATAGCGGAGTGGTCTGAACCTGGGAGTGGTTCGTTTAACAGCGTAAATCCAAATTTCTCATATAGGATACATGCTGCTTTTAATTCATGCATTGTTTCTAAATAACATTGTTCATAATGTTCAAAGGCAAAGGATAGTGCTGTTTCCATAAGTTTCTTAGAAAGTCCTAGTCCTTGTGCTTTTGGAATTAAATATAACTTTTGTAATTCGCAAATTTTATCATGTTCGTTAAACGGTGCTATTCCAACGCCACCAACAATTTCTCCGTCAATTTCAGCTACCCAATAGTTCGCATGGTTTAAATTCGCATAATATTGATGAAGATCATTAAGTTGAGGATCATAATAAGCTGACCCAGGAATCGCAAGACCAAGTGATTCTAATGAATTTTGTATAATTTCTTTTACTTTTGCATTATCTTCTTTTTTCATCTCTCGAATAATCATAAAATAACTCCTTCGTTTTGGGCATAATCAGAACTATATTAGGTTAATTTATTTGAAATAATATTAGGACTTATTATATATGAACCCAATCATTTTGCCCAATTATTAGTTGAAATATCTAAATATCAAGACCACAAAAAAGCCGTGACGTTATTTGTCACGGCTTTTGCGTACTTGAGTATTTCTTCTATTTATATAAAGAATAATAACGCCAATTACAACAAAACAATAGATAAGCATTGTATAAATATTTGCCCAACCAACTGTGTTTAGCAGGATAAAACCTAAAGTCATACTCATGTATATTGAGAGGTTTATAAATAACTCTTTAATCTTTTGTCTTCGTGTTATATGAATTTGACTCTCATGAAATTGATATCTTAAATATATACCAACACTGTAGGCAAATAAACATATCATATATGAAATATCATTATGCGTCATATAGACAATTACATCATATATAACATTGATCAAAATAATCCCCAGTACAACCAATATCTCGACCATCTTGTATCACCTAAATATAAGTATAGAATTTGTTAATAGTGTTATTAAGTTAATTATTTGATAATGTTGTATATTGTTAAGCCTAGTACTATAATACTTGCTATTAAAAGTACTATAGATGTGTAGAAATAAAACATGGTACTTTTCATATTGATCACCTCGTGTTATGTTATGATTAGATAAGATTTAGGATAGTACTTATTAGACTAAGTATTGCTGACATTAAGTTGAAAACTTTTATTTCTATGTCTATCCTATCTTGTCTTCTTTTTTTGTTCATTTTTAATATCTACTAACTTACATTTTCTATTAAAATTTATAATGTTATTTGTCACGCCTATCGTGTATTTGAGCATTTCTTCTATTTACATAAAGAATAATAACGCCAACTATGACAAAATAATAAATTATCGTTGTATAAATATTTGCCCAACCAGCTGCATCTAACAGAATATCACCTAAAGATATACTCATGATTATCATGATATTTAAGTATAATTCTTTAACCCTTTGTCTTCGTGTTTTATGTCTTTTACTCTCATGAGTTTGATAGCTTAAATATAAACCTAAGCTAAATAAGATAAGGAGTATCATATATGAAATATCATTATGCGTCATATAGACAATTACATCATAAATGATATTGATTAAAATAATACCCATTACAACCAATAACTCGACCATCTCGTACCACACCCAAATAAAATTTTTGAATTTTTAATAGTTTGTTAGTCTACTTATTTTTATCATCTAATCGATAATATCCTCCTAGTATAAACAATGAGACCGTTAATAAAAGAGTTGGAATTGCAAATAGTAATAAACTTATATAACCTTCCTGAAAACCAACCATTACTGCTACAAAATATAAAATCATTGATATGCTAAAACTAAATGTAAAGTCGAAATATTTCATATTTTTTCTCCTTTTTTTTCCTATATTACCTATATTAACCATAAGTCTTAAAAAGTGTAAACCTATTTTAAAAAGAATATCTTTTAAAATTTTCGGATTTACTCATAAGACATATCCCTATAAAAATATCCTGAACACAACTATCAGTGTTCAGGATTATTAGAAGTATTTATTTTTCTTTAACACCTTTATCATCTGGTTGATCTAATTTGAATTTTTGTGTTTTATCTCCAACTTCTGTTATTAGGTACTCATAGTCACTATATGCAGGTTCATCATAATCATTATCTTCTTCAATTAAATCAATATTACTTAATCCTGCTATTTTCTTGTCATATATTTCAGTAGGGCTAACAACGTTTGATAAATTTACTCCATAGTTCTTAGAAGATTCCTTTGAATATCTATAAATACCATTTTTGCTATCTTCATCAAATGTTTGAGAACCAATATTTATAAATTCGGATTTCGTATTATTTCCTGAACCATCAGTTGTTATATTTATTTTTAATTTATTAAAAGTAGGTTCTTTATATTTAATATTTGATATTTTCTTTAATTCCTTTGTTAAATTAGTAAGTTGTTTTGAGTAAAATTCAACTTCTGGTACGCCTTCAATTTCATATCTTTCAGGATCATAATCATCTTCTTTAGCTCTTTTTTTAGCATTATCTAGGCTATCTTCGACAGATTCAATTTTATCTTTAGTTTCCTTTATTTTATAATCTTTTTCTACATTAAAGCTTTTTTTATCCATTTTTTTAATATAATCAAGTTTTTTATCGTCATCCATTTTTATCATTTTTCCTACATCAGTAGCATACTCATAGCTATCAGAATCTTCATCGCTATAATCACTATATACTGCAATTTTACCGTCTTTACTTACTATGAATTTTGTAATTTTAGAGTCTTTTCCTAACTCTGCTGAATCGTCAGAACTATTTTCCACTAAGTATGAAATAGTCTCTTTTTTGTCATTCATAACATCGCTGAATTTGACTTCTTTTTCCTCAGTAGCCTTTCCGCAACCAGCTAATGTAAATACTAATAATCCAATTACTGTTAATATTTTCTTCATCCTAAAGTCCCCCATGTTAATATGCTTCACTATGCAAAATAAGATTGCCTTTAATATATTTTTCTAAGTCATTAAAACTATTGATAGAATAAAAATCGTTTACATTCATTTGAAAATAGTTAGTATAATTTATACTTACTTTACAGTCACCGGATTTTAAATCGGTTATTTCACAGTTACAATAATGTGTACTTACGTTTAAATCGATTGGTATAGGGTCATTAATGATATTTTTTAATTGATTTCCTAATTTATCACTGTTATATATAAAATCATTAATTGATTTTACTAAATCATAAGCATCATATCCGTTAAAAGTTTTTAGCCCTTTAAGACTATCAATTTCTGAGTACCCTCTTAATACTTCCACTACTTTTTTATCAACAGCTGATTCACTAGGAGGTTCCACATCTTCAAATTGTTCATTAAATGTTTCATTAAGTTCGTCATTCTCATTGAAATCCATTTCTTTATTAATTTGGTATAAAAACTTCAAAAATTTAAAAGCTATTATAGTAAGTATTACTATAATAATTAGAAGAACAATAATGATGTTATAAAACCCATATAAATCATTTGTAAAGAAATCCACAATTAACAATTCAATAATCTCCATTTCACTAATCGATTTTTTTGAACTTCATATTATCAATAATGAGCTTATCGTCTTGATAATCTACTTTAGCTTTTTCTCCATCAATATCCGCTTTTAAATTGCCATCTTTATCTTCTTCAATTTTACCTTTTAAAGTTAGACCACTTTGTGTAATTTCAAAAACATTGTCCTTTATTTCTACTTGATAACCTTCATTTTTAGTATCCTCCCAATTACCTTGAATTTTATCTTTTGTACTTCCACAAGCTGATAAAATTAAGGCGAACAATAGTATAGGAATTAATAATTTTTTCATTTTTTCATCTCCTGTATAACATATAAATATTAAATGATTTTTTACAATGTAATGCTACCATAGATGTCTTTTTACACTCAATACTTTATTTTTTGATTATTTTTATATTAGAATATTTTTTTAATGAAACTTTTTATATTATAAATACTTTTGTTATTAGACATAAATTAGAATATGAATCTGTAGTTTGATAAAATAAAAAATGAATAAAGAAACATTTGTAAAATGTAGAAAAAGGCGGATTATATGAGAGAGGGCTTTTAAATTTAATTGTTCCAAATAATGAGGATGAAAATTAAGAGTACTTTTCGATATATAAATAAAGTAATGAATAGAGGAGGAACTCTTATGAATGTTGGTGTTTTTGTAATTGTTCTTATTTTTTGTATAGTATTACCAACTATAATGATGGCTAAAAATAAGAAGGAATAGAAGATGTATTTTGATGTTGTGAGTCTTATTGAAGTTTTAATTAATGTAGATTTGAATAGGTGATGAATATGGATAAAATCATATACATATTTAAAATAGGATTAATTTCATTTTTAATCATTTGTACGTTTAGGTATATTTTCCCTTACCCAGAAAGTACTCTTGGGATTATTATTTATTCTTTCTGTTTAGGGATTTCAGTAAGTATCGTTTCTTTATTTTTATTAAATAGTCCACCTAAGAGAAAAAAATAAGTTCAAAAAACACCCTAATGAACTAGGGTGTTTTTGAGTAGTTGGTTATTGATATTTATTTTTCATTTTTAAAACTTTAACAAGTAAATATATCGCATTTACTCCTGCTATTATAGCTAATACGATAGACAAAGTTAAACTTTCTATTGGCATTGTAAAAATTATAGCGAATAGAAGAATAATATTTAACACCGTTGCCATAGTAAAATCATTATTTAAACTGTTCTCTTTTTTCATAATCGTTCCTCCTTGTTTTTTTAATTAGACTACTAAGATTTATTGTTTTATTTAATCAGTGTGATAATGTTTAGTATTCCAAAATACAAAGATTAAAAAAAGTACTGTAAAGATAGTAAACGAAGTATCTAAATGATCTTGATTCATTTGTTTATATGCAAAAATTGCTAAAAATATTGATAAAATCATTTGTAGAGTGAACAAAGACCACTTCAAAAAACCATTCTTTTTTTTATCAAACTTTAACACAATGACGTACCTCCATAAAAATTTCTACCGTTTATTGATGTCTATTTTCTATATGTTTTTGCTCAATAATATTACCTTCAGCATCTTTTTTTACGATATCTTCGCCTTTCGTTGTGTATGTACCAAGTATTTCACCGTGTTCATTACGATAGTTAACGTACCAATTACCGTTATCGTCCTTTCTCACGATATCTATTAAATATTTACTTTTTCCTATTGGTTCTCCTTCAAAATCAGAAATCATGCCATACACTTGTGATCTAAAGTGTGCTTCTGTTCCTGGGTTTTCTTGATCTTCAAACGCTTCTATTGTTTTATGGTCTGGATGTTCTTTCTTTATTTCAATTTTATTTGCGACTTCTTCAAGTGATGTATAATTTTTATTTTTATCGTATAAGTCTTGAAGGTTATATTCATTACCTGTTTTTAATAAATCTTTGTATATTAATACAGCTTGAGTTCCACCGACATATATTTTATCTTTACTCAAACCAACTACAGTTGCAAAGCTACCTTTGGCTGGATATACAGTATAGAATTTCATACCATTTGGTGCGTCTTGGATATTTTTTTCTTCTATTAACAATAGTTTATGTAGTTTCTTTTTTTGTTTTTCACCTTGAGAAAATTGTTCAAAAACACCAGTTAATACTTCATCTTTCGTTACGATATATTCTCCATCTTTATCAGCAAAAAAGGCTAAAGCTAACTTTGTCTTATCTGAAACTTCATTAACATCTGATTTTACATTTTCAACTTGTTTAGGTTTATCTTCATGAGCTTTATTTTCATTCTTTGATTGGTTATTTTCATTTTCTTGTGAATCAGCCTAAGAGTTATCTTTATCTTTTTGCGTACGCTCATTTTTAGAACTATCATTCTGCTTACTTTCAGTTTTAGTACTTTCATCCTTTTGATGAGCAGTTGATTTTTCTTTATCACTACTACACGCAGCACATAATAGTACTAAAATACTTGTTACGACCATTAATTTCTTCATATTGAATAACCCTCCTTTGTTTGAGTGAGTTACCTAAAATAAAAAGAATAAAGTTATCTATATTATGTATAACTATTTTAGCAAAAAGAGTATGTTGTAATAAACCCTAAATTTTCCAAATTATAGTAGGTTAAAATAAAACAACCTGAACTTCAGTAAATAAGTTCAGGTTGTTTATCATCATATGAAAGCTACTATCTTAGTCATTTGAGTCATTTCCCAGGCAATAATGTATCATTTATTCTCCGTCATTATTAATAGATGCATGTAACGTTTCTTCTGGGTAGTCATCTTTTTTAATTTTGATTGTATTATCGTCAATATACGTTATTATCAGTTTACTATTTTTAAGTACTGGGTTACTTACTTCATGAAGTTTTGATTCTGGTGTTTTTGCTATAACAGCTTCAATAGACTGATCATCAATTTTTTTAATTTGATATCCTTCACTACTATCATCTTCAAGTAAATTTTTATAATGCCCGTCATACATAATGCTTTGTCCATCAATTACAAACGTTGGATAATGTCTATCTTCTTCACCGTATTGCCATATGTGGTCAATTTCAGTTATCTTTCCATAAGCATTCGTACTCTTATATAACAATTTTTCCAATTGTTCTTCTTCTTTCTTAGATACTACATAATTTTTATCATATTCATGTTTATATAAATCTTCATCTTTATCTACATCTTCATCGTCTTCTGAAGATGAGTCTACTGTATTTGCTTCTTGCCATTCCTTTTCGTATTCTTCATCTATACTGCTGACTTTATTATTTGATTCCGAATTATTTTTCTTTTCTTGTTGTGAATTAGAAGTGTTATTTTCTTTAGACTTTTCATCACTTTTACTATCAGAACCACAAGCAGCCAATAAAATAATTACCCCTAAACAAATACTTAATAATTTTTTCATATTCTTATTTTCCTCTTATAGTTTTAATTTCATTTGTTGCTTCTCTCCTTATTTTTTCGTTGTTTTCATTTATATATCCAGGTATTAAACATGCATCGACAATAATCCATATTAAAGATGGAATAAAAAATGTCATCCAACCAGTGAGTAGTGTTAATAGAAGTAAACCAACAGCTGAACCTGTTTTTTCTAGATAGAAACGGTGTGCACCAAATCCTCCTAGAAGTATTAAAAGAATATAAGCAATGCCTGTTTTTTTACCTTTGTTTGCTACTTGAGATTCTATATAAGTTTTTTCTTCTAAATTCATAATTATTCTCCTTTATTTATATAACTTTTTTCGTTATTTTTATTTTTTACTTTTATTCTTTAGTCAACTCTACTTCTCCATCGCCGTTACCATATCCGACTGGACTATCGATGATGAGTTTGTCTCCTTTGACTTTATAATTAAGTTGTAGATCTTGACCGTCTTCCATTTTAAATGTCATGACTTTTTCATCTGCATTGACTTTTCCGTCTAAGGTTCCGTCATTTGCACCTATGCCAAATAGTCCGCCTGATTCTAGTGCATCCATATGTAATGATGCTTCACCAGTCTCACTATTTGCAGTAATACTAAAATCTTTATTTGAGTAAGTACCATCTACATTCTTTCCACATGCTGCTAATAATAGAACTAATACAAGACAAACGCCTAATAAATTCTTCATAAATCATTCTCCTTTGTATGTGTGTTTTATTTTGTCTAAACGGTTTATAAAGGCATCGATATAAGCTTGTGGACCTAACATGCGTGCGAGTGGTGCTAGTTGATATGCTATGTAATAGGAGTCTAGTTCTGTACATGATACTAAGACGATAATTTTATTATCTTTGTATTCTAAGATTTCTTTGATTGAAAATTGCTGTTTAAACTGATCCCAAATAGATACGTCTATTACAAATTTAACAGGTTGTAAGTTGGGTACATTTTCATATGTAGAAGCTTCTAAAATATATACTGATTTAATATCTTGAACTTTAACGGTATGAATTTTAGCTTCATACTCATAAGTTAACCAGTAATCATAGTGCATATACATAAGAGACAATGGCTTTACAACCAACTTTTCATCTAATTCAATACGAACTTTTAACCCTTTCGTAATACATTCTTGCAAATTCATTAAATGAATACCTGGTAGTGGTTCGGAACGTAAATTAAAGTGATTCAAAACACTTTTTAGAATGTATTTATCTTCAATACGGTTAAGCGAAATATTATCTAAGAAAAGGTTATAAACACTTTTGTGCAACATAGGTGTTAAGCTTTTGATTTTAATTAATAGACTTAACAGTGCTAAGCTATCGGCTGAATATGAACCATTTGAAAGAACGTATCCATCTAGGGAACGACTATAAACGATTTTAGTATTCTTGTTATTCCAATAATCACTCTCATAGAAAAACATATTTAAATCATTAATATCCCTTTGTATCGATTTTTCTCCAACATTAGCAATATTGCTAAACTCTGACTTGTTCACAACATCCCCGTTTAATAGACGCGTGAGTAATGATAATACACGAGTGGCTTTGTCCAACTTAATCAACTCCTGATGTATAATATATATATTTAAATGGACATTATAAGTCCATTTTTCAACTTTATTCAAAATTCACTTCTATTTTTATTTATTTATATTGGTATATAAAGTTTATATAATTATTATATTAAATGTGCAAGCTGAAAAAGTGAATATTATGAGGATAGAGAAAATTTTTAATATATATAAAATGTAAAATATTATTAAAACAAAACAATATCCGGACATTTTAGTTCGTAAAATAACATTTAATTAATATAGTAAAGGGCTAATAATTGTAATAAAATGTAAATGTAAAAATGCTTAAAAGAGGATTAACATGAAAGCAGTGTAATGTTATTTTTATTTGGTATATTTAATTTAAATTCTTTATCTTTTACACTATTCAATTTAGTAAGTTCAAAAAGTGATTATAGATTCTTTCTATTAATTTTATTTATGAAGGAGTTAAGTGTATGAATAATTATAAAGTCGTGGCGATGCGTCTAAATGATAAAAAAGTACTATATGATAAGGGCAATAAAGACAAAAATGATTATGGACTGGGTAATGCTCTATTTTTAAATTATGTTTTAGATTTGCTTAAATATAAAAAGATTAAACTACAAGCAAGTGTGAAAATTAGTGAATTTATTTCTAAAACTTCTAGAAAAGATAAAGTGTTTTTAGAAGAAGGGAAAGAAATTACGATATATAAGTTATTACAATTAGTCATTAATCTTAATTGTAATGCAGCTGTATTGGCTATCGCAGAACATCTAGATCCTACTAGAAATAATCCTGCTATCAAAGTGAAAGTGAAGCGAGATGAGTATGATTTAGAAAAGCAGGTTGCTATAAATATTAGTGGTAGAAAGATGAAAAATAAGCCTCAATCTTATACGATAGAAGATCTTTTGAAGATTGGAGAAAAAATGTTTGGCCAATATGAAAAAGATTTTAAATTATATAATAGTTCATTAGTTGATTATCGTGGCACTGTTTATGAAAATCCAAGTTTCATAGATACTGATGATCGTGTCGTATGCAACTACTTATTTGGGTCACATGATAATAGTGGGATTGTCTTAACTAACATTAATAATGAGCGTGTGTTACTAGCTGTAATGGGTGCAGATAACGCGTTTCATAGAGATTTCTTACTGAAAGAAGCAATGGACGAAATTCAATTCGATATTAAAGCGCCTAAATTAGAAGTTGAAACATTCACAGGTGAAAAAGAAATTAATTTTTTAGGTGATACATACTTTGGAGAATTTTATACAGAACGTCGAAAAAAACGCAATCAAGAAGATGCATTAATGCGTTATGGTTATGATCATTCATTGAAGCATTTAAAGACATTCTTTAATCCAAATGGATATAACATTATCAATTTTGAAGCAGTATTTACTGAAGAAGGTGAAGTATCAAATTTAGAAGGTGCGAAACCATTTTTATTATGGGCAAATGAAGAGAAAACATTAAATGCATTAAAGTCATTAAATTTAAATGCTGTTTCTTTAGGAAACAATCATGCGATGTATTTCGGACTTAATCGTTTAAAACAGACTATTGAAGGCTTTAAAAATAACGATTTAAAAGTATTTGGTGCTGGTCTGAACTCTAAAGAAGCTTTAGCACCGATACATTTAAATATAAATAATAGAAATGTATATATTTATAATGGCTATTGGTATCGCAAAATTGCATATCGTAAATTTGATTTTTACGCTATTGGTCATGATGCAGGTGTGGCACCATTATATTTAATAAATGAAGAAATTCGAAGAAAGAAACAAGAAGATCCTAATTGTTTTATCATCGTACAACCACATTGGGGCGTTGATTTTAAACAAATTTTACCGTATCAAGTTGAGAATGCAGAACAATTAATTCATAGTGGTTGCGATTTAATACTTGGACACGGTCCTCATACGATTCAAAAATTAAGAAGGTATAACAACACAGTGATTGTTTATAGTATGGGAAATGGGATTTTTAATAGTAACGGTGAATTTGATAAACATGATGCATTACCATATGGTTTCTTAACAAAATTGAAGTTTCTTGAAAATGATGAAATTAAACTTAGATTAGTGCCATTCTACGCAAATAATTTGGATACTTTTTGGTGTCCTGATTATGTGAATGATGAACAATTTAAAGAAATAGTAGAATTTATTGCTGAAGGTAAAGAATATATTGAAACAGACTGGGAAAATCGAGCATTTGAAATAAAAATTAAATAAGAGAGGATTTTGTTTATGAAAGTAGGATTATTACGAGAAAAGCATAAAAAAGGTGTGCTTGGAAGAACACTAACATATATAAGTAATTTTTATAATATAGACTTTTTTGTATTTACTTATGATGATGTTGATCTTGAAAATGAGACAATTGATGGTTTGTTTTTTGAAGATGGACAATGGGTAAAAAAGCGTACAGAATTTCCTGATATAGTGGATAATGTACCGATGGATAAACGAAAATATCCTGAAATATTTAAAGCTTTAAAGAAGAAAGCTATATTTACAACACCAGGTTTAGGGTCTAAATCATTTATTTTTAATAAGATGCAAGAAAGTAAAAGATTTGAAGATTTAATTATTCCAACTGATGAAGTGGCTTCTTATGATGATTTAAAAAATCATCTACAAAAGTATAAAAAAATTGTATTAAAGCCGACTCTTGGCAGTAAAGGTAGAAATATATTTGTTCTGAATCAAAGCGATGAAAAAATCGATGTTCTAAACGATGATAAAAGTTGGACAATTGAAATTGATGAGCTACAAACTTTTTATAATGAGAATATAAGCGAAGAGAAGTACGTTGCGCAACCTTTCATAAAATCACAAACAATTGAAAATAACCCATTTGATATTCGACTTCATGTGAGAAAAAATCAAAAAGGTCAATGGGAAAAAGTTGAAATCTATCCACGCATAGGTGTAGGTAAAAATATCACATCAAATGTAAGTCAAGGCGGTGGTGTAGCAATGTTAACACCATTTTTAGAACATAATTTCGAGAAGAATTGGAAAGATATAAGGATTGAACTCAATAATTTATGTAAAACGATTCCGCTCAATTTTGAGAAGCTTTATAATTTCGATATTGATGCATTAGGTATAGATATTGGTATAGAACCTGACGGAAAAATATGGCTGTTTGAGGTTAATACGTTCCCAGGACAGCATTTCTTCTATGCTAGAGATTCTGAAGTGAGAGTGGCTTATTATAGATATTTATTAGATTTAAAAAATAAAAAATAATACAACTTCAATTCATTTCCCAGGCAATATTTTTCCATTAATTAAGAGATAAAGATTTAAAATAAATAATTTAGAAAAATTCATATTTCACCCGAGTTACTTTGCAACAATTATGTAAAATTACTTGATATGATATAAGTATAAATATTATAGGAGTGATTCGGATGATTAAGTATAGTGAATTTGAAGGCAAAACGGTTCTAATTACGGGTGCGTCTTCGGGTATTGGTAAGGCTACTGCTTTAAAATTTGCTGAAAATGGTGCCAATATTGTAATTGGTGATGTCGATGAACGTTCTGAACAAACGGTTCAAGAAATCAAAGACAAAAATAGTAATGCCATTTTCGTAAAAACAGATGTTTCACAACCTGACCAAGTGAAAAATTTAGTCGATAAAGCAGTTGAAACATTTGGCAGTTTAGATCATGCATTTAATAATGCGGGTATTCTAAATAAACCAAATAAATTTGCTGATATCGATGTTGAAACTTTTGATAAAGTATTAGATGTAGACGTTAAAGGTGTCTTCTTATCTATGAAATATGAAATTCCACAAATGCTTGAAAACGGTGGAACAATTGTAAACACAGCTTCTGTAGCTGGATTGATTGCAGACCCTGAAATGGGACCATATGTTGCAGCTAAACATGCTGTAGTAGGTATGACAAAATCAGCAGGATTCGATTACGGTGAAAGTGGCGTTAGAATTAATGCAATTGCTCCAGGACTAACAGAAACAGAAATGACAAAATCTTGGAAAGACGATCCAGAGAAATGGCAACAAATGATATCAGGCGTCCCAATGGCTAAAGCAGCACAACCTGAAGATATCGCAGAAATGGTATTATTCCTATCTTCAGACGCAGCCAAATTCATGACAGCACAAGTTTATCTCGCAGACGGCGGACAAACAGCACACTAAATGAAGTTGAATATATTGATTAAATGACAGAAGTCTCGATAAGAGGCTTCTGTTTTTTTATGGATAGAAAGTCTTATCCTACTGTAAATTCTTTACATAATGTCATTGATAATGATTATCAACTAGGTTATCATATTATTGTAAGTTTCTATAAAAAAGTAATATTAACATTAAAAAGATAAATATATTCATTGTAGTAATGAAATGTTATATAAAAAGAGGTGAATTATTTATTTTTTAAATCGTAATGATTATGCTTATAGATTCAAAATTTTAACAGACGGGGAGTTAGATTATGAATAAATTATCAGTTAAAGATTTAATTACAGTAGGTATTTTTACAGCGATATATTTAGTAGTGTTCTTTGTTACGTTTATGATTGGTTACATACCATTTTTAATACCGTTTGTAGGATTCATTTGTGCGATTGTATGCGGTATTCCGTTTATTTTATATGTTATGAAGACAGATAAATTTGGCATGGTGACATTGTCTGGAACGATTTTAGGTATTGCTTTTACAGTGATGGGCAGTGGCTTAATTATGATTCCGTTTGGCATTATCTTTGGTTTGATTGGTGACTTCATTATGAAATCTGGTGGATATAAAGAGTGGAAATCTATTGCTTGGGGCTATGCTATTTTCTCGTTATGGATGATGGGATTTGTCGTAAGAATGTTTATTGCAAGAGATCAATACTTTAAAGAGATCGGGAAGTCTTACGGTCAAGATTACGTTGATGTATTAGAATCTATTACACCTTTATGGACATTACCTGTGATGTTTATTTTAACAGTGATTGGTGGTCTTATTGGTGCTTGGTTAGGCAAGAAAATGTTTAGTAAACATTTTAAAAAGGCGGGACTTGTGTGAAGACGGTTGTTGGTTCTTTAAAAGATCATAGGAACATTGTCGCAAAGTTAGACCCTAGAACTAAGATCGCTTTAACGATTACGATAAGTACGATTTTAATATCAAGTGGTAGTTCACAAAGTATTTTAAGAGTATGTTTAACGTTATTTTCACTTGCATTATTATTATCTATTCATAAGATCAGTTTGTTTATTAAATGTGCAGTTACTTTTTTGGTGCTGATAGGCATTCAATATTGGGTTATCCCTTATGCAGAAGGCATGATTAAATTTATTCTGCTCGCATTTGTTGGAATCTTTATGAATATGTTTCCTGGGTTTATCGTTGGCTATTACACGTTATTCTCTACAAAAGTAAGTGAATTTATAGCAGCTATGGAAAAAATGAAATTACCTAGAAATATCATCATTCCAATATCTGTGATTTTTAGATTTTTCCCGACGATTGCTGAGGAATATCGAAATATTAATTATGCTATGAAAATGCGAGGTATAAACTTTTCGAATCATTTTTTTAAAATGATTGAATATAGAATGATTCCGCTTATTATATCTGTTGTTCAAATAGGGAATGATCTTTCTTTTACAGCGATGACTAGAGGGATTGATTCTCCCTTTAAACGGACGAATGTATGCGTCGTGAAATTTAAACTACTTGATATATTGTTACTCATTGTCATGGTGATATTATGGATTATTTATTTTAAGGAGAAGTTGTTTAATGATTAAATTTGATAATGTAACGTTCAACTATGCTTCTTCAGAAGAACCAGCTATTCAAAATGTCTCACTTCAAATTAAACAAGGTGAATTAGTCGTGTTCTGTGGTAAATCAGGTAGCGGGAAGTCTACCATTGCTAAATTGATAAATGGCTTAATACCTAAAGTTCAACATGGAGACATCAGTGGACATGTTTACTTGGATGGACGCAATATATCGGAAATTGAGATGTATCAATTATCACAAATGGTAGGTAGTGTATTTCAAAATCCGAAGACACAATTTTATAACGTTGATACGACAAGTGAGCTTGCATTTAATTTGGAAAATCAAGGTATTGATCAAACGGTCATTATTGAAAAGATAAAAACAGTTATGAACCAGTTTAAGATTGAGCACTTATTGGATCGCAATATATTTGAGTTATCAGGTGGCGAAAAACAAATCATTGCATGTGCGACAGTGCTTATTACTAATCCAGATGTTGTCGTATTAGATGAGCCATCTTCAAATTTAGATATGTATAGCATTAAGAAATTAAAAGAAATGATTTGTTATTTGAAAGAACGTGGTAAAACGGTCGTACTGATTGAACATCGTTTGGACTATATTATGGATGAGGCAGATCGTGTCTTTTATATGGAAGACGGCTCGTTACATGCACGTTATCCAATAGATGCATTTAAATCACTAGATCGTGATGAACTTGAAAGCATGGGTATTCGATACGGACAAGAGGATCGATTACAACATGAGCCACAGTTTGGTGATCATGTCATGGAAATGCATAACTTTACTTATACGTATGACAAATTTAGTAAAGAGAAACAATTAGATGTGAATGAAATAGTCATACCAAAAGGTGAAGTAGTCGCGATTATTGGCGATAACGGAAGCGGTAAATCAACCTTTGCTAAATGTTTATGTGGTTTGCTGAAGGATTTTAAAGGTCATGTGACGTATGACGAGAAGCGACTTAAACAGAAACAATTATTAAAGCAGAGCTATATGGTTTTCCAAGATGTAAACACACAATTATTTACGGAAAGCTTGGAACAAGAATTACAGCTATTAAATGTTCAAGTAACGGAAACACAAGTTGATGACATGTTAGAAAGTATGAATTTGTTAGATAAAAAACATGAACATCCATTGTCACTTTCTGGTGGCGAAAAACAAAGAATGGCCATTGCTACGGCAATATTGAGTGGTAAGGAAATCATTATATTTGATGAACCTACTTCAGGGCTTGATTTATATCATATGAAAAAAGTCGCGAAAATGATTAATGACATCCATGACAAAGGAAAGCAAATCTTTATCATTACACATGATAAATCATTGATATTAGAGATTTGTACATATGTCTTACATTTTGGAGATGGCCGTCTTATTAATCAGTTCGCATTGAATCATCAAGGCATCGATCAATTAAATCATTACTTCGATGTATAAATCGCATCAATGAGAGGAGTCAGTAAAGTATGAACACCGATGAACATTGGATAAAATCATTACTCATATTTGGACAAGATGCTAAATGGAAGATTGTCTTATCTGTTGTATTGTCTATTATTAGTGTGTTTTCAGGATTAGTGCCTTATTGGACGGTATATAAAATCATACTATTAATGATTGATGGAAATACAGAGATGAATCAAGTTATTTATTATATAAGTATCGCAGTAGGTGCTTATGTGATACAGGTTATTTGTTTCGGAAGTTCGACGATGTTATCGCATGTGACAGCTTATGATATTTTATCTAATATTAGAAAGCAATTGGCACATAAATTAATGCGTTTACCTTTAGGTGTAGTAGAATCTAAAAAAATTGGTGAACTTAAAAGTCTATTTGTCGATAAAGTAGAAACGATTGAATTACCGTTAGCGCATATTATTCCAGAAGTAGTAGGTAATTTATTACTGTCTATTTCTATATTTGTTTATATCGTTATTATCGATTGGCGTATGGCTTGTGCCATGTTGATTACGGTGCCGATCGCATTTTTTGCTTTCAAAAAAATAATGTCTGGATATAATGAGACTTACGAAGAACAAATGGCATCGAATAATTACATGAACAGCTCAATTGTTGAATACATTGAAGGTATAGAAGTCATAAAAACATTTAATCAATCTCAAAACTCTTATAAAAAATATAAAGATGCTGTTAGTGCATATAAGACACATACTTTAAATTGGTTTAAAAGTACATGGGGCTATATGAACTTAGGAACTAGTATTCTTCCATCGACTTTTCTAGGTGTGCTACCACTAGGTATGTATTTAATTTCAATTGACCAGTTGAACTATGCAGAATTTTTTATTTGCTTAGTACTGTCTTTAGGTGTTGTCGCACCAATCAAGAACTTTACGAATTATGTTAATCAATTAAAATCAATCCAATATGCGATTACTGAAGTACGCCAAGTATTGAATTTAGAAGAACTTGAAATCTCGAAAGCATTTAAAGAACCTAAAAATCATCAAATCACATTTAATGATGTTGGGTTCTCTTATTCAAATGATAAAGATAACTTAGTATTTAATCATTTGTCGTTTGATATTCCGGAGAAGACTTTTACAGCAATTGTTGGTGCATCTGGTAGTGGTAAGTCTACGATTGCGAAATTATTATCAAGATTCTGGGATGTAACGTCCGGAGAAATTGATATCGGTGGTGTAAATATTAAAGATATTGAACCTAAGAAACTGAACGAATTAGTTGGTTTTGTAGGGCAAGATAACTTCTTATTAAATCTTACGTTTAAAGAAAATATTAAATTAGGTAATCCGGAAGCATCGGATGAAGCGGTTGAAGAAGCGGCTAAATTAGCGCAATGCCATGAATTTATTACGAAATTGCCAGAGGGCTATGATACGAATGTAGGTTCAGTTGGTGATAAATTATCGGGCGGTGAAAAACAACGTGTCACAATAGCGAGAATGATCTTGAAAGATGCACCGATTATTGTATTAGATGAAGCGACAGCTTATGTTGACCCAGATAATGAACAAAAAATTCAAGCTGCATTAAATGCTTTAACTCAAAATAAGACGCTCATTGTGATTGCCCATCGATTATCTACCATTAAACAAGCAAATCAAATTATTGTGTTAGGTCATCAACAAATTCTTGAAAAAGGTGACCATGCAAGATTATTGGATATGAACGGTCACTATAAACAAATGTGGGATATGCACATCGGTGCGAAAGATTGGGGGGTCTCTTCTTAATTTGTAATGCATTCAAATATAAAGGAGGATTAACATGTTTCAGATTACATTTAAGATTTTAAAGTGGGCGACACCTTATAGATCAAGAATGATTTTAGGATTTGTAATGTCATTTATTAATTCTATTTTTATCGCCTTACCAATCTTCTTAGCTGCCCAAGTGTTTAACCGTGTGCTATCTCATAAACAAATTGAAATGTATGAAATTATGAGCGTGTTAGGCATCATGATTTTATTAGTATTAGCAAGATTTGTGACAGCTTATTTAAAGAATAGACTTCAAGAAAGTATCGCCTATGAAATGAGCGCGAAAGAACGTTTAAATATTGGTGATAAACTTAAGAATGTAAGACTAGGGTATTTTGAAGACCATCAAACAAACGAACTCGCAACGGTTGTTACAACAGATTTAACGTTCTTAGAAAATTATGCCATGAAGATGATCGATATTGTCGTAAACGGCTATATATTAATTACTGTATTAATTTTGTCGCTTTTAGTTGTATCTTGGGAAGTGTCACTATTAGCACTTATTGGCGTAGTTCTATCTTTACTTTGTATTCATTTATTAGAAAAGAAAAGCCACCAAAACGCACCTCATTATCATCATGCTCAAAATCAACTTGTTGAAAAAGTGCTAGAAGTCGTTCGAGGTATTCAAGTTATTAAATCATTCTCAAAGGAAAATACAAGTCTACAAAGTTTTAACAAAGCAGTAGATGAAAGTAAACGCGTGAATACAAAAATTGAATTACAATACATACCGTTTAATTTATTACATTTGTTGAGCTTAAAGATTGTTTCTATCGTCATAGTATTAATCGCATGCTTATTATATATTAATCAAAGCATTGATTTACCAACACTCATTATGATTTCAATCTTTTCATTTGTAATATTTGAAAGTGTGGAGAATGTAATCAGTGCAGCACACGTGTTAGAAATGATTGATATGACGTTAAATGATATTGAAGAAATTAAGAATGCACCTATATTAGATGAAACAGGAAGAGATATCGAAATCGATAACTTTGATATTGAATTTGATCATGTCAGCTTCTCGTACGGAGATCACCAAGTGATTAATGATGTGAGCTTTAAAGTAGGGTCGCAAACATCTACAGCAATCATTGGACCGTCAGGAAGCGGTAAGTCTACCCTCTGTAATTTGTTGTTAAGATTTTACGATGTAGACGAAGGTACGATTCGAATAGGCGGTATCGATATTCGAGATATGACACTAAGTACACTGATGTCTCATATTAGTGCCGTGTTTCAAAAAGTCTACTTATTTAATGATACAATAGAAAATAACATTTTATACGGTAAGCCAGATGCAACTAAAGAAGAAGTTATCGCAGCTGCGAAACAAGCATGCTGTCATGACTTCATCATGTCACTACCGGATGGCTATCAAACAATGGTCAATGAGAAAGGGAATAATTTATCTGGTGGAGAAAAACAACGTATATCTATTGCAAGGGCAATATTAAAAGACGCACCAATCATCATACTAGATGAAGCAACTGCGAGTATTGATCCAGAGAACGAACATCTTATACAAAGTGCAATTGATGAATTAAGCAAAGGTAAAACAGTTATCACAATCGCACATAAAATAGGAACAATTAAAAATGCCAATGAAATCATCGTATTAAACGAAGGAGAAATCATACAAAAAGGGGATCACGAAACACTCGTGAATCAATCAGGCACTTATCAGAACTTCATCCAAATCAAGACACAATCAGAAGGTTGGAGATTGTAAGAATAAACCAGTAGCATCCCATATGTGGAATGCTACTGGTTTTGGTGTTTTAGGAGAAAATACATTCCTATTCTATTTAATATAATCAGATTATGTTGCAATAAAAAAATAAGTGTGATAGTATTTATTTAACTTTTAATAGTTGAGTAAACGATTACTCAACTATTAAAAAATATCATTTGAGTAATCGTTTACTCACAAGGAGGGGTTATTTTGAAATTAGCATTATTTCCATCTATGATGTGTGCCGATTTTAAAAATTTAGAAAAAGAAGTTAAAGATTTAGAAGATGCTAATGTAGATGGATTTCACATTGATTTCATGGATGGTCAATTCGTTCCTAATTTTGGCATGGGACTACAAGATTTAAATATTATAAGAAAATTGACTCATAAGATAGTTGATGTGCATTTAATGATAAAAAATCCGGGAGAATACATTGATTTATTTGTCAAAGAGAATGTGGATATTATTTATTTTCATCCTGAAACAGATATGCATCCAGCTAGAACGATTGAAAAAATAAAAAATAATAATATTGAAGCTGGTATCGCAATAAATCCAGATACATCTATTAGTACAATTGAACCACTTTTAAATATTGTGGATAAAGTAATGGTAATGACTGTTAATCCAGGATTCTCAGGACAAAAATATTTAGATTTTGTAAATGAAAAAATTGATGTTTTAACATCTGAAGATTATTCAAAAAAATTTAATTATGAAGTATTTGTTGATGGTGCAATATCGCCACAAAAAGTAAATGAATTAAATAAAAAAGGTGTTAAGGGATTTGTTTTGGGTACTTCAACTTTATTTGGGAAAGATGAATCCTATAACGAGATTATTAACAAATTAAGAAAGGTTGCTAATTAATTATGAAAATTGCTATCGGAAATGATCATGTTGGATTTGAATTAAAGCCAACAATTAAAACATATTTAGAAGAATTAGGTCATGAAGTCATTGATATTGGAACAAATAGTTCAGAAAGAACTAATTATCCTGATTATGGGAAGCAAGTTGCAACTAATGTAATCGAGAAAAAGGCGGATTTAGGTATATTGATTTGTGGTACAGGTGTAGGGATTTCTATAGCTGCTAATAAAGTGAGTGGCATAAGGGCTGTAGTATGCAGTGAACCTTATACTGCTAAATTGTCTAAAGAACATAACAACACGAACATCTTAGCATTTGGCTCACGAGTCATTGGAAGTGAGTTAGCAAAAATGATTGTTAAAGAGTGGCTAGATGCTGAATTTGAAGGTGGACGACATCAAAACAGAATAGACTCAATTAGAGATATTGAAAGTGATTATCTATGCTAAATAGAAGCATTATTATGATTAGACATTGTTACATTTCTTTGTCTGATCGTAATAATTAAATTAAAGATGAAGGTGATGTTATGAATTATAAAGAAATTGCTGATTTTGTATTGGAACAAATAGGTGGAGAAAGTAATATATCATCTGTAACACATTGTGCAACTAGATTACGCTTTAGATTACGCGATGAAACAATTGTTAATGAAAATGCTTTAAATGAATCAGATGATATTATTCAAGCATTTAGTAAAAGTGGTCAATATCAAGTTATTATTGGGACAGAGGTTCCAAAAGTATATAATGAATTAATTAATAATTCTAATTTAGATGAGAGTAAAGAAGAATCTCCAGAAAAAGAAAAAGGTAATTTAGTAGCAAGGTTTTTTAATACAATTTCAAGTATATTTACCCCATTATTACCAGCGTTAGCAGGTGCTGGTATATTAAGAGGTATACTACTTTTGATAGAACAATTGGGTTGGATAGACAATAAATCTGGTACGTATGTTATTTTAACTGCTGCTTCAATGTCTGTCTTTTATTTTTTACCAATTTTGTTAGCGTTTACATCTGCGCAAAGATTTAAAGTGAATCCTTATATTGCAGCAGTTATTGGTGCAGCATTAATTCATCCAGAGCTTATCAATTTATTAGGTGATAGTGGTAACGGGAAGATGACTTCATTTATGGGAATCCCTATTATTTTAATGAATTACTCATCTACTGTTATTCCAGCTATTTTAGCTATATGGGTATATTCATATTTAGAAAAGTTTTTAGAAAAACATATTTGGAAAAGTGTCCAAATTATATTTGTACCACTAATTTCTCTGGTTATAATTGTTCCTATTACAGTTGGACTATTTGGTCCATTTGGCGTGTATGTTGGAGAAGGAATTGCTAATTTAATTAATTGGCTAAGTGAATCTAATGGTTGGATTACTGGATTAATTGTTGGTGGAATTTGGAATGTATTTGTTGTATTTGGTTTACAATGGGCAGTTAATCCAATCATGATAAGTAACATTAGCGCAATGGGATTTGATAAAATTGTTCCATTAACAGGTGCCGCTAATTTCGGTATCGCAGGTGCTGCATTTGCTGTACTTTTAAAATCCAAGAATAAAAAAATGAAATCATTTAGTTTATCAGCTTTACTTTCAATCTTCTTCGCAGGTATCACAGAGCCAGCAATTTACGGTGTTGGAATGAAATTGAAAAGACCATTTATTGGTGCATTAATAGGTGGTGCAGTAGGTGGCGCATACATTGGAGGAATGGGCGTAAAATCTTATGCATTTGTATTTGGTGGATTAACAACTCTACCAGCATTTGTTGGTACTACTTTCGTTCACTATGTTATTGGTTTAGCTATTTGTTTCGTTGTAGGTGCTATCGCAACTTATATGTTAGGGTTTAAAGAGCAAGAATTAGATACTAGTAAAACACAAAATATTAGTAATGAAAAATCAGAGAATACCATCAAAACTGTAGATGTATGTAGTCCGATAAATGGAAAAATAAAAGAACTGAAAGATATTCAAGATGGTGTTTTTTCAGAGGGAATGTTAGGAGAAGGCATAGCAATCATACCTGAAAAAGGAGAAATATATGCTCCAGCTGATGGACAATTGACAACGCTATTTCCAACGAAACATGCCTATGGTCTAACGTTGGATAACGGTGCAGAAATACTTGCACATATTGGAATTAATACAGTAGAATTAAATGGAAAGTATTTTGAAACTTTTGTAGAACAGGGACAAAGAGTAAAGAAAGGTCAATTATTAGCTAAATTTGACATAGATCAAATTGGTAAAGATTATGATATTTCAACCCCTATATTGTTAACAAACAAAGATAATTATAAATTAGAATTAACGAAGCATGATAATAAGGACGTTTCCACAAATGATATACTTTATAAAGTAAGTAAAATATAAGTCCTTATACAAAAGTTTTATAATTGAGGAGTAATTAATTTGGATAAGAAAAACCTTTCCATTAAAGAAATTGCTGAAATAAGCGGTGTATCCGTGGCAACTGTTTCAAGAGTTATAAACCAAAATGGTAGATTCTCTAAAGAAACAGAAAAAAAAGTATTAGAAGTAATTAAAAATAATAATTATAAAACGAATTTAGTAGCTAAAAGTTTGAGAATGAAACAGACGAATACTATTGGTGTAATCGTTCCGGACATAAAAAATGAGTTTTTTGCATCTATAGTTTCTGAAATTGAGGAATATTTTTTTGAAGAAGAAAATTATACAGTATTTATTTGTAACTCAAATGGTGAAAAAGAAAAAGAATTAGATTATTTAGCTAGTTTAGATTCTAAAGGTGTAGATGGTTTAATTTATATTTCTGGTTATGATGATACTTTGCATACCTCGGTAAGAAGAAATATCCCAGTGGTTTGTATAGATAGAAAGCCTAAAGAAAATAATGAGGTAGCAATTATTGAATCAGACAACTTAGATGGTGGTTATCAAGCTACTAGTTTACTTATTGAAAAAGGTTGTAAAAATATTGTCATTTTAAAAAGTGAAAAAGACACTTCTACGAATCTAGATAGATTTGAAGGATATCGAAAGGCTATAGAGGAATCAAGTAATCATCTAAATGAAGAATTAATTATTAGTTTGAAAAAGACACATTTTAATTATGCTAAAGATGCTATAAACAAGTTGATTGAAAAAAATATAAAGTTTGATGGTATATTTGCAATTAATGATTGGTTGGCGTTAGGAGCACTTTATGCTTTGAAAGATAATAACTTTAAAATTCCTGATGAAGTTAAAATTGTCGGATTCGATAATGTTTCAATATCTAAATACAGTTATCCTAATATTACAACAGTAAACCAAAATAAAAAATTAATGGGTCGAACAGCAGCAAAGACGTTATTGGATCTGATTAATAATAAACAAACAAAAAATAAAATCCATACTAAGTTACCTATAGATATTGTCTATAGAGGTACAACTTAAGTAAAAGCTTAATAAATAAGAAAACCAGTAGCATCCCATACGTGGAATGCTACTGGTTTTTGTTTGGGAATGCACGATATCTCGCAGTCTTCGTGCACACTAAGTGAAGTTGAATAGTTAATATAAATGACAGAAGTCTCGATAAGAGATTTCTGTTTTTTGTGGATAGAAAGTCTTATCCTACTGTAAAATCTTTACATAATGTCATTGATAATGATTATCAACTAGGTTATTATATTATTGTAAGTTTCTATAAAAATTTAATAATAACATTAAAAAGATAAATATATTCATTGTAGTAATGAAATGTTATATAAAAAGAGGTGAATTATTTAATTTTTAAATCGTAATGATTACACTTTTGATTAATTTATTTGTTAGTAATCGATATTAAGATATGGCTGTGCTAGTACGAACAGCCGGAATAAACGGTATACCTATTAACAGGAAAGGAGGATGTGTAATTTATTAACTAAGTTACATACTGAGACTATGAAGAATAAAAATCTAACTAAACTTACAAAAATCATGGGGAATTATGTTTATCTGTTTTATGCTTCTATCGCAATATCTATCATTTCAAGTGTAGTGAGTCTTGGCGCTTATTTGAATGTTTATTATGTAGTGAAGGAAATGTTGACTGCAAAAAATGGATTAACTGAGCCAGTTTTTGACAATATGACGCAGTATGGTTGGAATGCAGTATTATATGTGTCGATAGCTTTTGGTTTATATGGTCTTGCACTTTTATTGTCACATATAGTTGCTTTTAACACAGTAGCGAAATATAGAATTCAACTCATTTATCACATGAAATCATTACCGTTAGGATATTTTCAAAAGCATCAAACTGGTAAATTGAGAAAACTTGTAGAAAAAAATACAGAAGAAGTTGAACATTACATAGCCCATCAAGTGCCTGATATGGCACAAGCACTTACGACACCTATAGCGTTTTTAGTACTTATTTTTATTTTTGATTGGAGATTATCACTTGTTTGTCTCATACCGGTCATCATTGGATTTATGTTGCTACGCTTTATGATGGGTGGAGAAAGTGAAAAATTCCTGGAACAATATCAAGCAGCATCTACTAGTATGGGTAATGATGTTGTGGAATATGTTCGAGGTATTTCTGTTGTAAAAGTTTTTGGACAAACAGTATTTTCATTTAAAGTCTTTAACAAGGCTATAGAGAATTATCGAGATTTTACTATAAAATACGCACTTTCAATGAGAAATGCGATGAGTGGTTATATCGTTTGTGTTTATGGAATATTTGCATTCTTAATTCCAGCTGCAATTATCTTCTTTAATTATAAATATAATCAAGTTGATATGTTATTAAGTTATATATTCTTTGCGATTTTCACACCTTTAGTTGCATTTATGTTAATGCGAATTATGGAAAGTTCGTATAAAGCAATGATTATTTTTAATGCAATGGATAATTTAGAATCAACTATTTATAGCGCACAACCTCTACCTACACGTAATAGCTTAAGAATAGACGAAAACTACGACGTAAAATTTGAAAATGTAACATTTACTTATGAAGGTATGACTAATCAAGCCATTCATGAATTAACATTTAAAAGCCCTTCAAACTCTGTCACAGCTATAGTTGGACCCTCTGGAAGTGGGAAATCGACGATATTTAATTTGATTACACGATTTTATGATATTGACGAAGGCAACGTAACCATTGGAGGTATTGATGTACGTGATTTAGAATATGATGATTTAATGTCAAATATTAGTTATGTATTTCAAGAAACAAAATTATTTAAGATGAGTTTGCTTGAAAACATTAGATTTTATCGACCTGATGCAAGTATTGAAGAGGTAGAACGTGCAGTAGACCAAGCACAGTGTCGTGAAATTATAAACAAAATGCCTCAAGGTTTAGAGACAGTATTTGGAACGAAAGGTGTATACCTTTCAGGAGGAGAAATTCAACGTATTGCAATTGCTCGTGCAATATTAAAAGATGCTCCAATTGTACTATTAGATGAAGCTACCGCTTTTAGTGATGCAGAAAATGAATACAAAATACAAAAAGCATTAAATTCAGTAATGAAAGGTAAGACGGTATTAATGATTGCGCATCGACTATCCACAATAACTCATGCGGATCAAATATTAGTAATGGATGCTGGATCTCTTGTCGAAAGAGGAAAACATGATGAGCTGATTGCACTAGATGGCGTCTATGCCAAGATGTATCGAAATTATCAAGAAAGTGTGAGCTGGAAGATAGGAGTGACAGGATGAATATTCAGCAATTATTTTCATTAACTCAACAAGGTAAGAAAGACTTATATAAAACAACGTTCTTAACAACATTACATCAAATCTCAGTTGTGTTGCCCGTTATTTTATTAGTCATGTTGGCTGAGGATATGATTAAACACATTCAAGAGTCACAAGAAGAACCCATTCTACTTTGGGGCTATTTAATTGCTTGTATTATCCTATTAGCCATAATCTTTGTTATTTATTTAGTAACGTACCAACAAATGTATATTAATTCTGGGACAGAATCAGCGAAAATGCGATTGAGAATGGCCGAGAAGTTTCGTAAATTGCCACTATCATATTTAGGAGAAAAAGATTTAAGTGATTTTACAAGTACATTGATGGATGATGTTTCTGTTATAGAGAAACAGTTAACAAGTGATTTTGCAAACTTAGTGTCTGGTATTCTATCTAGTGGTTTTATTACAGTGATATTGGCATTTTATAATTGGCAGATGGCTTTAGCACTCTTCCTATGTATGCCTGTTTCTTTACTTTTTATTATACTTTCGAAATTTGTTACAACACCAACTAATAAGAAAAATAGACAACTCAAACTAAATATTTCTGAAAGTTTGCAAGAGTTCTTTGAGAATATCAAAGTGATTAAATCTTCCAGTCAAAAAGAACAATATATTCAAAAATTAACACATACAATTAAATCTGTAATTCCATGGGCAGTCCTATATGAAGTTCTAGTAGGGATCTTTATCTCTATCTCTTATAACATTTTAAGAGTTGGTTTAGGTATCGTTGTTCTACTTGGAACTTATCTATTAGTACAACAACAGTTGACGGTACTTGGATTTATACTATTTATCTTTGTAGCAGTACGTATTTATGACCCCTTAACGAATTCGTTATACAAAATTGGTGAATTTATTTATTCACTTGTTAGTGCAAGGCGCATTAAAAATATTTTTGAGATTGAAGAACAAGGTGGTTCTTCAAATGTTGAATTAACAAAATTTGATATCGAGTTCCGAAATGTTGCTTTTGGTTATAACGATAAAGAAGTTATCCATGGCGTTTCTTTTACTGCAAAGCAAGGTGAAATCACGGCTTTAGTCGGTCCATCTGGTTGTGGTAAGAGTACATTGGCTAAATTGTCAGCACGCTTTTGGGATACCCATAGTGGAGAAATTTTAATTGATGGTCATAATATTAATGAAATTCATCCAGAAAAATTATTATCTTACTATTCCATTGTATTCCAAGATGTCATCCTTTTTAACGATACAGTATTTAATAACATAAAGGTTGGTAATAGTAATGCAACGGATGAGGAAGTTTATCAAGCTGCCGCAATGGCAAATTGTACGGACTTTATTACACGTTTACCAGATGGATTTGAAACCGTAATTGGAGAGAATGGACAAACTCTATCTGGAGGTGAGCGTCAACGTTTATCGATTGCGAGAGCTTTCTTGAAACAAGCACCAATCGTGTTGTTGGATGAAGCGACTGCATCACTCGATCCTGAAAATGAAATATTGATTCAAAATGCTATAAGTGAATTAATTAAAGATAAAACCGTCATGGTAATTGCACATCGTCTTAAAACGATTGAACACTGTGATCAAATTGTAGTGCTTAAAGAAGGAATAATAGAAGAAAAAGGTAAACATGAACAATTGATGGCAAATGAGCATTTATACCATCATCTTGTATCCCTTCAACGTAAAAGTGGTGATTGGCAAGTAAATGAAGTATAAACAAAAGATTAATTAATTTTTATAATAATAAAACTGAGTCAAATAAGGACTAGTTGAAAAGAAAAGAGTGAGTAAAATGAAGAAAAAAATGAATACGAAAGATTATATTTTTGCCGGTGCTTTTGCT
The DNA here is from genome assembly GCF_022386455.1 of Mammaliicoccus sp. I-M35. Lineage (NCBI taxonomy): Bacteria > Bacillati > Bacillota > Bacilli > Caryophanales > Staphylococcaceae > Mammaliicoccus > Mammaliicoccus sp. I-M35. Next base: position 97,767 of record NZ_JAJNIL010000009.1, read on the forward strand.
GCAATATATATCGTAATCTTAGTGGCAACTGGCATGCTTTTTGGTCTTAATCCGGTTACGTTCTTATTAACACCTTTAATAGCTGGAATTATTTTAGGGCCAGTATTTATACTTTATATTTCTAAAGTTCCGAAGAGAGGTGCGGTGTTTATTTTAGCTATATTATCTGGATTAACATTGTCATCTTCTACTATAGCACCTTTATTTATTGCTATTGTCGCAGGTATATTAGCTGAAATTGTATTAAAAGACAGAAGTAAATATACTAAGCTCAAAAATATAGTTGCTTATAGTATCTTTAATATTATTGTAGTTGGTCCTTTTACAATGCTAATATTTGCTCGGGATCAATTTATGAAGTCTTCGGAATATTATTATGGAAAAGATTATGTTGAACAATTTTCTGCACTTACACCAAATTGGATTATCCTCGTAATAGTTGCTCTTGCTATTATTGGCGGTATCATTGGAGCAATTATAGGTAATAAATTAAATAAAAAACATTTTGTGAAGGCCGGCATTGTATGAATATGATGAACACTGTAAATGTGCCATTGTATTTTAAAAAAGATGCTTTCGTAGATATTTCACCTATTACAAAAATTATCGTTTTTATTATTTCATCTATAATAATGATGCGAAGTGGATCGATACTGGGAGAATGTATTGTAGGAGGACTAACATCATTATTTTTATTGAATACTAAAGAAATGATGAAGTGTTATCTATTTGTCGTGATATTCTTTGGGACGATTGCTTTAGAAGGAATTGCTGAATTAGTTCATTTAAGTCAAAACTTTTCTTTTATTTTTATAATATTTAATGTTGTTAGAGTATTTTTACCAGCGATTGCAATGTTTTATATTTTAGCAGAAAAAACAACTACTAGTGAATATTTGGCAATGTTTAAAACCATACATATTCCAGATGCTTTTGCAGTCGCTTTTGTAGTAATGTTACGTTTTATTCCAACATTATTAGAGCATTTAAAAAATATACGACAAGCATTGGTTTTTAGAAATATTAATATCGGTCCAATTTACTTTTTGAAACATCCAATCTTATCCATAGAACGATTGGTAGTTCCGATGTTGATTTCATCCGGTAAAGTGATGGAAGAACTCTCGGCAGCTGCAATGACACGTGGATTAGATGTCGGAAGAAAGCGTACGACCATCATCAAATTCCGACTAAATATTGTAGATTATCTTGTGATATTTATAGCTATTGCACTCGTCATTATTTTTAAAGGGGGATGAACGTATGAATGCGATAGATCTTCAAAAGATTAGCGTAACAACATCTGATTCTACTAAAATTATTGATGAGTTTTCACTACAAGTAGCACAAGGTGAGTGTGTCGTTTTATGCGGAGAAAGTGGTTGTGGCAAAACAACGATTACCCGGGTAATAAATGGGTTAATACCTGAATTTTACGTTACCTTAAGGTTGGAAGGTGAAGTAAAGCACTTTGGTGCATCAATTAACGGCCAGACTATTAGTGATATAGCTAAAAATGTTGGTTCTGTATTTCAAAATCCAAAATCTCAATTTTTCAATTTAGATACTTCTAATGAATTGATTTTCGGATGTGAAAATTTAAATTTAACGCGAAAAGAAATTCTAGAGAGAACAGAAGAGACAATAGCTGATTTAAACTTAAAAAATCTAATTAATCGAAGCATATTTGAACTTTCTGGTGGAGAAAAACAACGTGTTGCCTGTGGCTCTATAATTTCTATGAAGCCTAAAATACTGCTTCTTGATGAACCTACTGCTAATTTAGATTATGAATCAATTGAATTATTAAAGATATTACTGACTAGTTTGAAGAAACTTGGCTATACAATTCTACTATCTGAGCATCGGCTATTTTGGTTAAATGGCTTAGCAGATAGATTTATATATTTGAAATCCGGACAACATCAAGCAACTTATACATTTGATGAACTATATGTGAAAAGTGAACAAGAGTTATCTACAATGGGTCTCAGAAGTATGAATATTGATTCTTTATCTAAAAAATTGAACCAATTAACAAATGAAAAATCATGGGAATTATGTCAAATTCAAAGAAATGTTGACGAAGATTCCTCACTATCTATTGAACTTGAAGAAGTAGAAGTATCTTATCACGATAAGACTGTGTTTTGTATTCCTCACCTTCAATTTTCAGGTGGCAGTATTATCGGTGTTATTGGAGAGAATGGTGCAGGAAAAACGACATTTATAAATACATTATTAGGGTTTATCAAGTATAAAGGTGCTATCAAAGAAAATAAACAGATATTAAAGAAGAAAATGTTGAATAAACAAGGATTTATGGTCATGCAGGACGTAAATCAACAATTGTTCTCAAATACACTTTTAAATGAAGTTCGTTTAGGTACAGATGCAACAGAAGAACAAGTACAACAAATCTTAAAGCAATTAGGTTTGTCTCATTTAGAGACGCGGCATCCTGCTTCTCTCTCGGGAGGAGAAAAACAACGTACAGCAGTAGCATCTGCATTGCTATCTGATAAAAAAATCATCGTATTTGATGAACCAACTTCAGGGCTCGATAGAAACTCATTAGATCAATTTTGTAATGAGATAAAGTCACTATCTTCGCCAGATAATATTATTTTTATAGTGACTCATGATATGGAAATGATATTTCAATTAGTAGATTTTGTACTACCTTGTACTAAATATAATCAATAATTTGCTTCATTGTGAAAAGTGGCGGGTAATGATACTAGAATAGTAGAAACAGAGGTGAATAATGATAACATGCAACCTATAATAAATTTATCAGATTTAGAAGAACGTATACCGGAAAATGACGTAGCACGTATAATGAAAACTTAATAAACAATATTTTCTAGGCAGCTTATTCTATATGATCTATAGAGGATAAGTCGCCTAATTTTAATTTAAATACTATTTACCATCATTATTATATTTGATTAATAATATGAATTTTCTAAACTTGCGTATTCATTTTAAAAATGTTACTTTATTTATATCGTTAAATAGTAATGATTACGATTTAGGAAGTGTTTAAATGGAAAAATCAAATAAAGTAGTGATTATTGGTGCGGGTCCTGCTGGTATAGGTATGGCTATTGCATTAATTGAAATGGGATTAGATGATATTCTTATATTAGATAAAGGACAAGTTGGTGAATCTTTTAAAAATTGGCCATTATCAACTCGTTTTATCACACCTTCGTTTACAACAAATGGATTTGGAACACCAGATATTAACGCAATCACACCTCATAGTTCTCCTGCTTTTACTTTTAAAAAAGAACATATTTCAGGTAAAGAGTATGTTCAATATTTAGAAGCACTTGTACAGATTTATAACTTGAAAATTGACCAACATACAAATGTATTAGATGTATCCAATAATATAGCCAAAGACACATATAAAATTTATACAGATCAAGGGACTATTGATGCTGAATATATCTTTGTTGCGACAGGGAATTTTTCATATCCTTATAAACCGTTTAACCATGGTAGACATTATAGTGAGGTTGAGAAATTTTCAGATATAAATGGTGAACTGGCTGTCGTAATTGGTGGTAATGAAAGTGGGTTTGATGCAGCAATCAATTTAGCATTATCCGGTAAAATTGTTGATATTTATACTAATTCTACAAGTTATAAACAAGAAGATGCTGATCCGAGTATTCGACTTTCTCCTTATACACACCAACGATATGAAGAATTAAAGGAACTTGGTTATCCCATACGTATTCATACCGAACATGTGGTGAAAGAAATAGAGTATAAAAATGGTCAATATGTTATTCAATTTAACGGCGTACATGACGATGTGAAAATTTCCGAAGAACCAATACTTGCTACTGGATTTAATCCTGTTCAACATAATCGACTAACCCGAATATTATTTGAAAATGATGGTACAAATTTTATGCTAACTGACGATGATGAATCAACAATTAATCCTAATGTCTTTATGATAGGAGATACGGTTAAGCATCAAGATGTGATTCTTTGTTATATTTACAAATTTAGAACGCGTTTAGCTGTTCTAGCAAAATTAATATGTGATCGAGAAAGCTTTGAAGCAAATGAGGATGCTATTGAGTTCTATCAATCAAATCAAATGTTTTTAGATGATTATACTTGTTGCGATGTGAATTGTTCATGTTAAAAGTTGAATATAATATTAAAAATGGAACTTGTTCACCGATACCAGACGGTGAACATTATATTGTGATTAAGCAGCTAAAAAAACTATCAACAGAACAGAAGTTGCAGTTCAAAAGGTATATCATTCAAAAGCAATTAAAGCTGACTATAGATGAAAACTTTAAACAAAAGATAGATGATCCTGACGAATCAAAATATATTATCTCTGAATTGGATATCTTAAGACAGGAACAAGCGAAACATATCCCTAAAATAAAAGATATGTTTTTAGCTTTTGCTTTAATCATATTAATGTTTATGTTGCCAATATATATTTCATATTATTTATCTCAATATATTCAAAATCATTGGGTAGAGCAGTTTTTAGACTATGTAATACATACTGTTCAATTCGAAGAAAAGGCTTTGAATGAATTATTATTTGGAGATTATGGGTTATTGTCTCTCGGTATATATTCAATCATTTGGGCATTACCCGTTGTCGTTTTCATTAGTATTTCTACAAATATTATTAGTGAAAGTCATTTGAAATCTTATATCGTTTGGTCAATCGATCCAGTTATGACAAAAGTAGGATTAACTGGTTACGATATTGTGCCAGTTATAGAGGGATTTGGTTGTAATTCTGCAGCAGTATTGCGCGCCAATCATGATTGTAGTACTTGTACTAAAAATAACTGTATAAGTATGGTTAGCTTTGGATCATCATGTAGTTATCAAATTGGCGCAACACTTTCACTGTTCAGTGTAATCAATGCCCCATGGTTATTTATTCCTTATTTAATAATCGTATTTATCGGTGGTTTAATACATATTAAACTATGGTCCCCAAAAAGTATGATACCAACTCATTATTTTGTGTTAGATAAAGTTAGAAAGCCTTCAATTAAAGCTGTTTGGAAACAATCCAAACAGACTATTCTGTCATTCTTAGCTCAAGCTTTACCAATATTTATGATGATTTGTGTATGTGCGAGTATCCTTTCTATGACACCTATTTTACTGTGGACTGCAAATATCTTTAATCCAATTTTACAGTTGATGAATGCACCTCAAGAGATGTCAACGGGTATTCTATTCTCAATGATTAGAAAAGATGGTATGTTGTTGTTCAATATGAATCAGGGTTCATTATTGCAAGCAATGCCATTAAAAAGCGTATTCTTATTAGTATTATTTAGTTCAACATTTTCTGCATGTTCTGTAACAATCACTATGATAATTAAAAATTTAGGGTGGAAACAAGGTCTAGGAATTGTCGTAAAACAAATGATAACAGCGACAATTTGCTTATGTATAACTGTATTGATTATGAATTTTTTGGAGGGATTTAATTGATATTATCAGATCAAGATATTAAACAGTCTATTAGTGAAGGTCAAGTGAGTGTTACACCTTATCGAGAACAACTTATAGAACCAGCTTCTATTGATTTAACATTAGGCAATCATTTTCTACTACCCATTTCACCGAAAGATAATGTGCAATCGTTGAAAGATCCTATTCAGTATGATGAAGTTGTTGCCAAAACTTTTACAATACCAGGTAAATCATTTGTATTAGCGACTACACAAGAATATGTGAAACTTTCAAATATGATGACGGGTTTTGTAGAAGGGAGGAGTTCAATTGGCAGAGCGGGTTTATTTATACAGAATGCTGGTTGGGTAGATCCGGGGTTTGAAGGTCATATTACTTTAGAATTATTTAATGCGAATGATTTCTCATTAAAAATTGAAGAAAATCAACGGATATGTCAACTTGTAATAGCACGTACACATTTACCTGCTATTTCTGGGTACAATGGAAAGTATCAAAGACAAGTCAACACAACAGGTAGTAAAGTGTTTATGGATTTTGACAAATATTAAAGGTGGATTTGGTATGGAAATTTTTATCATTACTGGATTTTTAGGAAGCGGGAAGACTTCTTTACTGAATCATTTAATTAAAGATGTCCATAAAGAAGGTAAACGAATTGCTGTCATTATGAATGAGTTTGGTAAGAGGACAGTCGATTCTGAGTTAATTCAGTCAGATGTTACAGTGAATGAAATCATCAATGGCTGTATATGTTGTGAAATGAAAGATGATGTTGCACATCAATTGCATATGTTATATATTGAACAACAACCAGAAATAGTTTTAATTGAATGTAGTGGTATTGCACACCCATTAGAAGTACTAGATGCATGTTTGACACCTGTGCTTTCGTCATTTATAACAATAAGAAGTATCATCGGCATCATAGATATACCGGAATATCAAAAAATAGCAACCTATTCAAAACAAACACAACAACTTATCGATGTTCAACTAAAGTATTGTCAGGATATTATAGTAAATAAGCTTGATTTAATCGATTCGTGTGAGGCAATCAATGTTATTAAATCTATACAAGAACAATATCCAAGAGCAGAAACATTTTCAACAACTTATGGAAAAGTAAGTTATCATCACTTATCTAAAAAAGTTGAAAACATCCCATTTAAGAATCAAAATCAAAATTTTCATAATCATATTTACCATAAATACTACTCAATTGAAAAGCCAGTTCAAATGGAAAAATTCAAATTATGGTTACAGAATTTACCCCAAAAGGTATATCGTGTAAAAGGATTTATAACATTCGAGAATAGTCCTAATAAATATTTAGTTCAAATTTCTAATAGTAATGTGCTTATTGAAAAGTATGATATAGACATAGATGATTATCTAATTTTAATTGGAGAAAAGATAGACGAAGAGAATATCTTTTTTAGTTTATATTGAGGAAGAGAGTACTCACAAAAAAACACTTTTGTAGAAATTCACATTATGTGAATTTAACAAAAGTGTTTTTTATCAAATGGGCCTAACTCAATTAGAAATTTCAAAGCGACAGCTGTTTTTTGATTAGATTATTTGAAAGTACACGATATCTCGAAGTCTTCGTGCGCCAAGGTACTATTTTAGGGCATAACGCACGATATCTCGTAGTCTTCGTGCGCCAGGGCACTATTTCAGGGTATAACGCACGATATCTCGAAGTCTTCGTGCGCCAGGGCACTATTTTAGGGCATAACGCACGATATCTTGTAGTCTTCGTGCGCCAGGGTACTATTTCAGGGTATAACGCACGATATCTTGTAGTCTTCGTGCGCCAGGGCACTATTTCAGGGCATAACGCACGATATCTCGAAGTCTTCGTGCGCCAGGGCACTATTTCAGGGCATAACGCACGATATCTCGAAGTCTTCGTGCGCCTTCACCTCACCGCCTTAGCTCTCTTAACTCACCAAACTCTACCATCCTACACATTCACGACTTCTGTATCTACAACTTTTGTAAATGTTGTTTGATTGATGAGCTCGGTGAGGATGCTATGTTGTGATGGGTGTAGGTTGGGGTGGTCGCGATCATCTATGATTGCCCATCCGCCTGATTCATACACTTCTAATGCATCATCTATTATATTCTGTCGATCACCTATAAACTTTACGTACTCGACTTCTTCTTTACTTGATATATCTTCAACTAAATCTCTAACAACATGACCTACGATTGTGATGCCGGGTCCTGGTATATGTGAGAGTGACTGTACTTTTTCGACGATATTAGATACGTTGCCTGCGATGACCGTTTGTTCTGGTCGTGTTGCACTGAAGATAACGGCTACTGGTATATCGTCTGTTATTTCTGCTTTAATTTCTTTAACTAAAGTTGGTAATCTCTTAACACCCATATAAATGGCGAGCGTGCCACCATTTTTGAGTGTTGTGATATCAATGGATTGTTCTTCATTATCTTTGAAGTGGCCTGTTGTAAATGTAATATTAGTTGAAATGTTGCGTTCTGTTAACCCTCGATTGAGTTCGCTCATCGCAGCTGAAGCGGCTGTTATACCAGGTACGACTTCAAATATAATGTTGTGTGATTTTAATGTGGAAACTTCTTCTGCAAGGCGTCCAAATATTGCTGGATCGCCGCCTTTTAGACGGACGATCGTCTTATTTGTGCGTGATTTTTCGACAAGTAATTGGTTAATATCTTCTTGTTTCATAGATTTATAATAAGGTCGTTTACCAACATGAATCCATTCCGTTTCTGGTGATGAAAATTGTAATACAAATGGATTTACGAGTTGATCGTATAAAATAACATCTGCTCGCTTAATGCATCGTTCTGCTTTTTTAGATAGTAATAAAGGATTTCCTGGACCTGCACCGACTAAATATACTCGAGGTTCTGCGATTATAGACATACGTATATGTCTCCATCGACCACTTCTACAGGATAAGTTGCGACACATCCTTCATCTGGTTCTTGAACTTGACCAGTTGATAAGTCGATTTTTTGGTCATGAAGGGGACAGTATACATAATCTCCGCTCACTGTACCTTCTGATAATGGACCTTGTTTATGAGGACAAACATTATTAATCGCACGAATGTTACCTTCTTCAGTTAAAAATAAACCAATTTGCGTATCTCCAACGATGACTTTCTTACCGATTAATGGTTCAAGATCTGAAATATGCGCGACTCTTACTTTTTCATTTGTTAATGTCATAGTTACACCTTCTCCACTTCAAAAATGTGACGTTTATCTTTATTGAGCACGACTTCATGCCATGGCTCTGTATCGTATGCACGTTTTGCATCCATTATGCGTGCGTATAGTTCATCTTGTTTTTCAGGATCAAGTACAACTGATTTCACTTGATCAAAGCCAAGTCTCTTGAGCCATGGTGCTGTACGTTCTGCATAAATACCTGTTTCACGATAGTATTGCATGTATGCACCACATAGTTTGACAACGTCATCTTCAGTTTCAACAGTTGTCAGTAATTCACCTGCGACGACATCTGTACCACCATTACCACCAATATAAATTTGGAAGCCATTTTCTACACCGATGACACCGAAGTCTTTGACACCTGATTCTACACAACTACGTGGACAACCTGAAACACCCATTTTGAATTTATGTGGTGTGTCGATATATTCAAATGTTTTTTCTAAGCGGATACCTAATTTTGTTGTGAATTGTGTACCAAATCGACAGAATTCTTTACCGACACAACTTTTAACTGAACGTGTCTTCTTACCATAAGCAGATGCTGAACGCATATCTAAATCTTTCCAAATTTGCGGTAATTCTTCTTTTTTAACACCGTATAAACCGATACGTTGTGCACCCGTGATTTTGACTAATGGGATGTTGTATTTCTTCGCTACTTCACCAAGTCGAATCAGTTGATCGGCATCAGTTACACCGCCACGCATTTGTGGGATGACAGAGAATGTGCCGTCTTTTTGAATGTTGGCATGGTAACGTTCGTTCGCAAAGCGTGAAGCTTTTTCATCTTCGTGGTCATGAGGATATACCATGTTTAAATAGTAGTTAATCGCAGGACGGCATTTTGGACAGCCACCTTTATCTTTAAAGTCCAATACGTGTCGAACTTCTTTAGATGTTTTTAAACCTTTCGCTCGAATTTGCGTAACGATTTGATCTCTTGTAAGGCTTGTACATGCACAAATACCTGTTGGCGCTGCAGCAACAAAGTCATCACCAAGTGTATATTCTAAAAGTTCTGCAATTTGACCTTTACACTTACCACATGAGTTACCAGCTTTCGTCACACGTGTGACATCAGCTACAGACGTTAAACCTTGGTCTTTAATCGCTTCAACGATGACACCTTTAGAAATACCGTTACATCCACAGATTGTTTCATCGTTATCCATTTCAGCAACGCTAATCGCATCAACTTCTCCTGCTTTATGAAGAATTGAAACGAGTGTATATTCATCGATTGTATCGCCTTTTTTCATCATATTATAAAAGCGATTGCCTTCTTCTGTATCACCATAAAGTACTGCTCCGACAATCGTCTTATCTTTGACGAAGATTTTCTTATAAATGTTATCGACACCGTTAAAAGTTTCAATACCACGGACACCTTCACTTTCAGTAATCCAACCAGCACTAAATAAATCACAGCCTGATACTTTTAAAGAAGTAAAGGTTGTTGAACCTTTGTAACCTTCAGTTGGAATGCCTGTAATATGATCTGCCAGGACTTTACCTTGGTCGTATAGTGGGGCAACAAGACCGTATACTTTTGAACGGTGTTCTGCACATTCTCCAACTGCGTAAATATCTGGGTCACTCGTACGCATGAAATCGTCTACTACGATACCGCGTCCAATTTCTAATCCAGCGGCACGTGCTTCTTTCGTTACTGGACGAATACCAACTGCCATCACGACCATGTCTGTTGCGATGACACGTCCATCTGATAAACGAATACCTTCAACATGGTTTTCACCAATGATTTCTTGTGTATTGGCTTGTAATTCAAATTTAATACCTTGCTTTTCAAGGTCTGCTTTTAAAAGTTCACCGGCTTTACGATCCAGTTGAACTTCCATCAGCCATTCTGCTAAATGTACGACTGTAACGTCCATACCTTGATCTACAAGACCTCGTGCGCATTCTAGACCGAGTAAACCGCCACCTATAACGATGGCACGTTTTTTAGTCTTAGCTGTTTCTAACATCTTTTCAGTGTCATCGATGGTTCTGAAACCGACAACACCTTCTAGACGAGAACCATCAATTGGTAGTATGAATGAATCAGAACCAGTCGCAATAATCATTTGGTCATATGATACTTTTACCCCATGTTCTGTTTCGACTTGTTTCAGGTCACGATCAATTTTTACAACTTTATCACCTGTTATTAATCGAATGTTATGTTCTTCATACCATTCATAAGTGTTCATAATTGTTTCTTCTTTTGTCATTTTATTTTGAAGAATGTTTGATAACATGATGCGGTTATAGTTTGGATAAGGTTCTTTACCGATGATTGTGATTTCAAAGCGGTCTGGATCACGTTCTAGAATTTCTTCAATTGTACGGACACCAGCCATACCATTACCGATCATTAAAAGTTTTGTTTTACTCATGCATATCCTCCTTCGTTGAATCTAACCATGCTTTAATTTTCGCTGCATAGTGTTGTGTTCGTTGAATATCTTGGCCATGTGAGCTAATGCTGATTGTTAGGCAATTATGTTCAATATCTAAGCTGTTATAAAAGTCGGATTGTTTGCGATCCCCGGTATGATTGACCCATTGAGAGGGTAGGGCGTCTTGAGCAACTCGGTCATTCGTTTCGGGATGGTTTGTTGCGATAATAATTAAATCTGCATGGGCAATATGTTCTCGTTGATAGTCCGCTTGAATAAGGCGAATATGTTTCGTTGGTTGAATCGTATCAAAGTGCTCATGAAATTCACGTGCGATAACATCGATTGAGCAAGGCTCTGATTTCAATTTAGAGAACTTTCTCCATGCAATTTTGCCGCCACCAATGATTACGACATGTTTACCTTTAAGGTTAAGTTGAACTGGATACATCCGGCACCGCCTCACATTCAGCAATTCTTAAATGTACGATGTCTTTTAATAAAGGATGAAAATTAATAGCCGTCGTATATGTGATAGGGTTCGGTAAACCGAGTGATTCTATTTGACGTTTCGACTTGTTTACAAGGAAACCATCATAGAAGAAAAATGGAATAATTAATAATTTACGATGCTTTTTAGCAATTTTCGGTAACGTTTCTTTAAAGCGAAGTTCACCATAGACCATACTTGGGTAACATGGATTTTGAGCCGTTGATAGTTCGCGACAAATGCGTGTAAGTGCAACATCTGGTTCATCAAAGCGTGCATTACCGTGAGCAAGTACGACAATGCCAGTTTCATCATCAATGTCATCTTTATAAGCTTCAAGTTGAGAAGCAACCCAGTTTGTCATAATCGGGTGTGTGCCTAGAGGTTTACTTAATATAAACTGCACGTTCGGGTTATTTTCTTGAAATGATTCATATAACGCTTCGATATCTTCGTAATAATGAGAAGCGGTAAACAATAATAACGGCACAAGATGAATACGAGAATATCCAGCATCAACCGTTTGTTGAATCACTTCATCTAATAAGATTTCTTCACTTTCTAAAAAGGCCACCTCATAATCAATCTCATCACTATTAAAAGTTTGATGAATAAAATTTAATAACGTTTCATTTAACTTTCCCTTTCTCATACCATGAACAACTAAAATCGTCTTTCGCATGACAATCCCTCCTACATCTTTATTCTAAAACAATATAACGAAAGTTTGTGAATTTTTTCTCAAAAAGAAGAAAAATAGGGAATTCCCTATATAATAACGTGAAAAATAATTTGTGCATATGATTTTTTGTAATAACTGACAAAAATATTTTTTAAATTTTCTGATTTGTATAATTATAAATTTTCCTAAACGTGATAGCATGAAATTGTTTATCAAAATAAGCAAAGGGGTCGTGCACATTGGTAAAGGAAAATGATAAGGTAAAGAACGAAGATAGGTCGAACAAAAAGTTTAGTATGCCACATATATATGTGATTTTATTTGTTTTCGGTGTGATTGCAACTATTTCTACATATTTAATTCCATCAGGCGAGTTTGATAGGGTTAAAGGGCCTGAGGGTAGAGAAATGGTAGACGCAGATTCATTCCATTACATAGATTCCGCACCAGTTGGTTTGGTTGATTTTATATCGATTATACCACGAGGTTTAATTGAAGCAGGAGAAATTGTCTTCTTTACACTTATCATCGGTGGGATGTTTATGGTGTTAAGACGTACAGGTATTATTGAAATCGGAGTGGATAAACTTGCACGTCAGTTTATAAATAAAAGTATTTTGATCATTCCAGTGTTAACCACAGTATTTGCAATTATTGCTACATTAATCGGTACAGCAGAGTTGTCACTCGTTTATATTCCGGTTATTATTCCGCTCATTATTGCATTAGGTTATGACTCTATAACTGCTACATCTATTGCATTGTGTGGTACTGTAGTCGGCTTCACGGTCGGTGTGTTAAACCCGATCAATACTGGATTAGCTCAAAAATTATCCGGTATTCCAACATTCTCAGGACTTGGATTACGTTTAGTTATTTTTGTGATTGTACTATTTGTAACGGTATTATTTATTATGAAATACGCTAAAAAAGTTAAAAAAGATCCTTCAATCAGTTTAGTTTATCATGATGATACTGAGAAGCGACATATGTACAAAGATATTACGAATCAAGAACCGCTCGTTGCGACTAAACGACAAAAAATTGGTATTGGTGTCGTGCTCTTATTCTTTATCATTCTTGTATACGGGGTTATTACACAAGGATGGTTTATGGTAGAAATGTCAGGTCTTTTCATAGTTATGGGTATTGTAGTAGGTCTCGTAACTGGATTGAATACGCGTGAAATATGTGAGTCTTTTAATGATGGTTTCAAAGATGTATTAATGGGTGCGATTATTGTAGGGCTCGCACGTTCAATCGCTGTTGTACTTGAAGACGGAAAAATTATGGACAGTATCGTTCATGGATTAGGTTCTGTTATCGATGGAGCAACACCAACAGTAGCAGTAGTCGGTATGTATATCGTGCAAGTGCTGATTAATTTCATTATTTCTTCAGGAAGCGGACAAGCTTTAGTGACAATGCCAATTATGGCACCATTAGCGGATATGTTAGGTATTACTAGACAGACCGCAGTCTTAGCCTTCCAATTAGGAGACGGCTTTACACATGTCTTCTATCCAACTAGTGGATACTTTATGGCAGCATTAGCAATCGGAGGCGTATCATATACAAAATGGATCCGATTCTTCTTCCCACTCTTTATCGTATGGGGTGTCATTTCAATCATTTCACTAATCTTTGCACAGTTGATAGGTTGGTCGTAGGGAGAAGGACTTAGTAGTTAAATTATAAAAGGTAGACATTCAATTTTGAAATTGAATGTCTATTTATGTATGAATAAATGTTCTATCTTATTGGAAAAGTGAATATATAGGGACTGGATATTGCAAGTGAGGTGTGACAAGCAATGTTGGAGCCCTGAATGTTGCAAGTGAGATGCGACAAGCAATGTTGAAGCCTCGAATGTTGCAAGTGAGGTATGACAAGCAACATAGAGTGTCCGTATGTTGCAAGACTGACTAAACAAGCAACATAGAGCCCATCTATTTATCAAGACTGACTAAACAAGATAAATACAGCGTCTCTATTTATCAAGACTCATCAAACAAGATAAATACAACCCTTCTATTTATCAAGACAGCCCAAACAAGATAAATACAGCGTCTCTATTTATCAAGACAGACCAAACAAGATAAATACAACCTCTCTATTTATCAAGACTGTCCAAACAAGATAAATAGGCGCCTTGAATTTATCAAGACAGACCAAACAAGATAAATTCACCCGCCCTATTTCCAACTCCACGCCATCATCCAATAAACAAAAGCAGTAGTGGCCACCACAGCCACTACTGCTTTTTCATATTTACACTTAATCAAATGTAATCATTTCTGACACATATAATGCGATGCGTATGTTTAATGATTGTGATGGGTCTTCGATGTTTGTACCAATAAGATTACTACATTTGTTTATACGATATTTAACGGTATTTCGATGGATATATATTTTCTCTGCTGTCTTGGTAATATCGCACTGATTATCCATATAGACTTTTAATGTTTGTTTTAATTCTAAGTCTTTTTTAGTCTTTGGATAGCTAAGTGGACCGAGTGTATGTTTCACAAATGGTAAAAGTTTCTCTTGTGGTATGAGTTGCAATAATTCTTGTATATCTTTCGAATGGTACTGAGAAATGAACGCTCTCTCATTGTTGAATAAGCCGTTCTCGAATGCTTCGTTTGCTTCGAAAAATGATGAAGGTAATTGCGCGAACTCAGTTACTTCATTGCCGACACCGAAAGAAATTTGGTCTTCGAAATAATCATTGTAGTTGATTTGTAATTGTTTAATCATATCCAGATGATTGTCTTGTTTGTTCTGTATTAAAATGGCGAATCGATCATTACTCGGTAATCGATAAACGCTGATGTATGAGTCGATTTCGGATAATTTATCTGTTAACCATTGAAACGTTAATTGGTGTAGTTCGTTTAAATAATAACTATTTTCTAAATTATTTTTAGCATCTATGCCACAAATGATGATTTGATAATAGTCTGACGGATAGATGTAATATTGTCTTAATAAATCTGCATGTTTTTTAATAGATAATGCTTGTTCACTCTTGTTGTAGACGAGTGACTCGAAGAAGCGGTTAATGTCATTTTTTTCGACTTCTTGAATTTTAGTGTTTTTGTACAAGGCGAAACTAAGCACGCTCACAACTTGTTCGATTGTTAAAAGGCTAAATGGATAAGACAGCTTATTCACTTGAGATACCATTAAGTAATATGGGAAGTACGTGTAACCCAATACTTTAAAGATCACATGGTCTTTATTTTCGAATACTAAGTTATTTTTATCTTGCGAGAGTTCCTCTTGTTGATGTGCAGTGAAATAAGCGACGTGTTCAGATAATAATGACTGACTTTGTCTATAATGATGGCTGATCGCCTCAGGTTTCTTAAACGGATTAAATAATATGATAGGTACACCAAGTAATTTACTCATGCGTTCGATCATATTATCAATGCTGAACCCTTTAATTAGCAGTTGGTTCAGTTCTTGTTGAACTTGTAATGCATAATTTAATTTGCCTGTTTCAGAGTCAGATATAAAGGATGAAATTTCATGCGTAATCTCACCTAAGTTCCAACTTTCAGGAATTTCTATTAACGGAAACTGCAATTCGTCTGCAAAATCAATCACATCTTGGTCAATTTTATGTAAAAATCTTGAGACTTTAATACCAAGACCAGCTGTTTGAATGTCACTCAAGTCTTTAATTAATTTCTTTAAATTCTCCTGATTATCTTGAAAAAGTACGCCCGTTGTTAAGATGAAGGCATTGCTAGAAGTGAAATGTTTAATGTCATTGTTCTCAGTAATGTCTAGACTTGTTACTTCAGAAGATAAATCTCCTTTTCTATTAATTAGCTCTAAACCTTTAAATTGAGGTATAGATAATATTTCGTTTAGAGTTGTCATCATAAGACCTCCCGTTTTTGTTTATCTTTCAATGAAGATTATATAAAAGTGAAAACGATTTTTTAATAAATGAAACCGCTATTTTTTGTCAAAATGTTATGTGTTTTGTTCAAAATGACCAATAATTTTTATTTCTAAAATTTATTATACACAAATTTTGTACGAAACCTATAATTTTAAATTCTATATATGTTAAGAACTACAAAGAAAAACGCTTACATAAGTCTTACACTTGTATATGAAGAGTTCATAGCTAGTTATTAGCTGATTAAGTCAAAGGAGACATATAGAATGGCAAGAGAAGCAAACGAGGTGGCATTAACTCCAGCTGAATTTGAAAAACGTGGCTATAACAAAGATATAATGCCCAAAACGTCAGCACAAAGAAATAATTCGGCATTTAACTTTTTTACATTATGGATGGGTGCCGTTCATAATATACCGAACTATACTGCAGTAGGTGGATTTTTATTAATCGGATTATCACCATTACAAGTTATATTCGCATTAATTTTAAGTTCATTTATTATTGCATTATTATTAGTAGCAAATGGTTATGCTGGTTCTAAATATGGTATACCTTTTGCGATGCAATTGCGTCATACATACGGAGATGTAGGTGCAAAGTTACCAGGTATTCTACGTGGTGTTGTAGCTGGTATTGCTTGGTTTGGACTTCAAACCTTTGCTGGTTCACAAGCACTATTAATCTTATTGAATAAGATTTTCCCTGGATTCGCTGATATCGGAAGCGGTGCGACGATACTAGGTATTTCAATTCCTGGATTAATCGCATTCTTAATATTCTGGGCAATCAGTTTCGCAATTGGATTTGGTGGTGGAGAAATTCTTAATAAATTCACTGCCGTATTAAACCCACTGATTTACATTGTATTTGGTGGTATGGCAATCTGGGGCGTTATGGCTGCAGGAGGCGTTGGCAACATTTTAGATTATGAAATTTCAACGAAGTCTAGTGGGATTATTTACCCAGCGATTTTATCATTTATTTTAATCTTTAATTCATTATTAGGTGTATGGGCAGGACCTGGTGCAAGTGTATCTGACTTTACTCAAAATGCGAAATCTACGAAGACGCAAATTGTTGGTCAAATTTCAGGTATTGTTGTTGCACATATCTTATTCGCGATTGCGAGTGTATTCATTATTATCGGTGGTTCTATTTATTTAGGTCACCAAGAGTGGAACATCTTAACAATCATTAATGAATGGGATAGTTTCTGGGCAATTCTCATATCAACTGGTGTATTATTAATGACAACGATTTCTACAAATGCGACAAGTAATATTATTCCAGCGGCGTATCAATTAAGTGCGCTATTACCGAAATGGATTAATTATCGCCGTGGTGTAGTCATTGCTTCAGTATTGAGTGTTGTGATTATGCCATGGAAAATGATGGAGAACGAGGATAGTATCTTCGTATTCTTAAATGCTATTGGGGCAATACTTGGTCCTGTAGCCGGTGTCATGATTGTACATTTCTATATTGTGTCTAGACGTCACATTGATATAGATAAATTGTATTTTGATTTACGTGTAAAAGATCAAAAAATACCACGCATTAATATTTCAGCATATATCGGAACGATTGCTGGTGTTGTGATTTCATTACTTGGATTCTTACCAGGATTCACAGTGATTTCAGACTTTTCATGGTTTATCGGCTTTATTGTAGCCGGTGGTGTTTATATCATTTTACATTATGTATTTCATGCAGATAAAAGTAAAAAAGAAGGAGTGGCATATAATGAAGTATGATTTAATTATCAAAAATGGTTTAGTTATTTTAGAAGATGGCGCGCAAAAAGTTGAAGTTGGTGTCAAAGACGGGAAAATTGCAGCAATCGGACAAGAATTAGGAGAAGCTGAACAAATTGTTGATGCTAAAAATCAAATCGTTTCACCAGGTATGGTAGATGCTCACGTGCATATTACTGAACCAGGTGGCGGTTACCGTGACGGATGGGAAGGTTACGTGACGGGTACAAATGCAGCTGCTAAAGGTGGAGTGACATCATTCGTTGAAATGCCATTAAACCAAGTACCCGCTACTACAGATAAAGCTTCTATCCAAGCTAAATTTGATGCAGGTAAAGATGAGTTAGCCGTAGATGTTGCAAGTTACGGAGGATTAGTACCTTATAACTTAAACGGCGGTATTCAAGAATTAGATGAAGCGGGCGTTGTTGCTTATAAAGCATTCTTAGCAACTTGTGGTGACCGTACAATCGAAGGTGATTTTGAAAATGTTGATGACTATTCATTATATGAAGGTATGAAACAAATTGCTAAAACGGGAAAAATCTTATCTATCCATTCAGAAAATGCTACAATTACAGATCGTTTAGGTGAAATCGCTAAAGAAAATGGCGAAACAACATTAAGTGCATATGTGGATTCTAGACCAGTATTTACAGAAGTTGAACCAATCCGCAAAATCGTATTATTCGCTAAAGAAACAGGTTGTCGCGTGCATATCGTACACGTTGCTTGTGAAGAAGGCGTTGAAGAAGTAATCAAAGCTCAACAAGAAGGTGTAGATATTACATGTGAAACATGTACACACTACTTATACTTCTATAAAGAAGAGTTAGATTCAATCGGACCAGTTGTTAAATGTTCACCACCAATCCGTGAACAATCTCGATTAGAAGGTATGTGGGATCGCGTATTAAACGGAGACATTAACTTCGTAACATCTGACCATTCACCATGTACGCCAGACTTAAAAGATACTGACAATGCATTCGAAGCATGGGGCGGTATCGCAGGATTACAAAATAACGTAGACGTACTATTTGACGAAGGCGTTCAAAAACGTAATATGTCATTACAAAAATTTGCTGATATTATTGCAACAGCACCAGCAAAACGCTTTGGACTAGATACAAAAGGAAGCATCGCACTAGGAAAAGATGCAGACTTTGTATTTATTAAACCAGAAGCACCATATACATTACAAGCAGAAGACTTAGCATATAGAAATAAAATGAGTCCATATATTGGTCGTGAAATCGGCGCACAAGTTACAAAAACAATATTAAGAGGACAAGAAATTTATGATCAAGAAACAGGCGTAACAGAAGAACGCTTAGGACGCTTTATTTAAGAATTATAAATAAGGAAAGGCAGGGACCATCGTGGTGTCCCTGCCTTTTTTCATGTTGGATGGGGTGGATGGTATGAAGATGTGAGTTAAAGAGGTAATAAACTCACGAGATTGAGAAAGATGTGAGTTAAAGTTGTAGTAAACCCACGAGATTGCAAAACATGTGAGTTAAAGTTGTAATAAACTCACGAGATCGCCAAAGATGTGAGTTAAAGTTGTAGTAAACTCACGAGATCGCCAAAGATGTGAGTTAAAGAGGTAATAAACTCACGAGATCGTGAAACATGTGAGTTAAAGAGATAGTAAACTCACGAGATCGCCAAAGATGTGAGTTAAAGTTGTAGTAAACTCACGAGATCGCCAAAGATGTGAGTTAAAGAGGTAGTAAACTCACAAGATAGCCAAAGATGTGAGTTAAAGCATAAGTAAACTCGCATCTCCGAAAACCCCGCAACCAATCCCCGCAACCAACTCCCAACCAACACCCCCAAAACTCCCTACTCCAACACGGTGTCGAGCTTGGCTAGTTCGATTGTTGTTTGTATGAGGAGGTTAATGCCTTTTTCGATTTGGTCTGCTGTTACGGATTCTTTTGGTGAATGACTAATGCCTTCTTTACATGGTATAAAGATCATACTTGTTGGACATACGGGTGCGATGATCATAGCGTCATGTCCTGCACCACTGTACATATAATTATATGTGTATCCTAATTGCTGACAGTTGTCTTCGTTGATTTGTGCTATTTTATGATTGAAACTGCGTGGTGCATCTTGACCTAAATCTTCCAATTCATAATGTGCATTGCGATTATCTGTTATGCGTTCGATTTGTGATGTGATTTCATCAACGACTTGTTCTCGCACGGCTTCGTTCTTTCCTCTAATATCTATTAAAAGTGTGACTTCTCCTGGTATGGCATTCATTGTATTTGGATATACATTTGCATAACCGACTGTTGTCACAATTCCTTTGTCATGATAAGCACGTCCAATTTCTTCGATTTTTAAAATGATTTCTGCGGATGTTGTCAATGCATCTATTCTCATTGGCATTGGCGTTGAACCTGAATGACTCGTCACGCCTTGAATTTTTAATTTGAAACGATGCGGACCTGCGACATCTGTCACGATGCCGATATCTTTATGTTTCTTCTCTAAAATTGGACCTTGTTCGATGTGTAATTCTAGAAATGCTTTAATATTGTTTCTTTCAAATAATGCTGCTTTACCATGCATGTCTTGAGCGAGTGGTGCGACAATATCATAAAGTACATTCCCGTCGTTATCTTTAATATATTTCATATCTTCTTTCGTCATATTACCCGTGAGATATTTACTACCTAATGTCGCTTCATTAAATCTTGTAGATTCTTCACAAGCAAAAGCAATAATAATAATTGGATGATCCGTTTCTATTTGATGTTTATTTAAATATTCTACAACTTCCAACGCACCAACAACACCAAGTAGTCCGTCATATTGCCCGCCGTCTTTAACCGTATCTATATGAGAACCTAATACGACTGGTTTAAGGTCTGGATTTTTACCTTCTCGACGCGCAATAACATTTCCGAAGAAATCAAAGTAGACGTCTAAACCAGCTTTTTGGCAAAGCATTGAGAATTTAAGTGCTGCTACACGTTCTGAATGTGTAAAAGCAATTCGGTTAATACCACCATTTTCAGGATTACGCGCAAATTGATTAAATGTTTCTAGATTTTCCATGACATTTTGAATGTTCATCATTTATCCCCCTTGAACTAAGTTTGATGATTGACTTAAAAATTGTACGGCTTGTTTATACAGTGAAATACTTGTTGGTGTTACGTCACGATCAAAATCATGTTGGTCTAAATCGAGCGTCTCTAATTGACTATGTTCTATTTGTCGGTGAATATGTTCACTTTCACTATACGGAACATCTGGATCCCCTTTGCAATGTACAATAAAAGTCGGTGGAAATTGTTTTAATTCTTTAGGTGAAATATTATACGCACTTGCTGTAGAAGATTGAATACCTAAATAAGATAACCATTTCGCTTGGCCACGTACATATAAATAAATCGGATATCTCGTTTGTAATGAGCCAAAAGTTAATGGATTAGGTTGTATAAGCTGATTTAATATCGCTGGTGTAATTTGAGTTGATAAAGCTTGGTATTGTGCGTTCGGTCTTAAAAATGCAGGAACATGTACACGTGAATAGCCATAAAAATCAATAATGCCTGCAACTTCGCGATAACGAGCAACCATTAAACTTAAGAATCCACCCGCTGAACGACCAAACGTATAGATTGGTAATGCCTCATATAAGGCACTGATTTCATCATATTGAGCTAATGCATCTGAGATAATCGTATCAATCGGGCTTTCCGGTGCCAATCGATAAGAAACGAGTACAAGATGGTAGGACTCTGTCAAAATATCTATATACGCTTGTGGTAAGTCATCACGTTGACCAAAAATTAACCCGCCACCATGAAAGTATATGATAGCCCCTTGAGGATTTTCATTTTTAGATTCGATGATGGTATAAGGTAATTGAAAACCATCATTTGATAAACACATTGAATGATTTTGAGTCAAAACAACTCAGCCTCCTAGAAGATATATTTTCCTAATCATAGTATCTCAAATTAAATTTAGGTCGTATTTGTATAAAACATATAAAAGTTAAGCTAATTATTGTATGTTTTGTGAATGATAACAAAAATGTAACCGCTTATAATAGTAAGTGACATGAAAAGGAGATGAATTATATGGACATCCGTTCTTCTTTCGAAGCGCTAGATAAACAGTTTACTTCATTTGGAGGTTTGACAGGTGGCGGTATTACACGCTTACTTTATTCAAAAGAATGGTCAGACGCTGTTCGCGCATTAAAAGAAACATTAGATAAAGAAGGATTTGAAGCACAATTCGATGACATTGGTAACTTAAGAGGTCGTATAGAAGGTAGTAAATACCCAGAAGAAACGATTATGTCTGGTTCTCATATAGATACAGTTGTTGAAGGTGGCCATTTAGATGGTCAATTCGGTGTATTAGCAGCACTTGTAGCGATGCAATCATTGAAAGCAGAATACGGACAACCATTACGTTCTTTAGAAATTTTAGCTTTAGCAGAAGAAGAAGGCAGTCGCTTCCCATTTGCATTCTGGGGTAGTAAGAACTTCTTCAACTTAGCAGGTAAAGACGATGTAGATACAATTGCTGATGCTGAAGGTGTTCAATTTAAAGATGCAATGCGTGAAGTAGGATTTGATTATCGTACTGAAGACAATGACTACAGTCGTATTAAAGCATTTATCGAAGTTCATATTGAACAAGGAAAAGTGTTAGAAACAGAACAAAAATCAATTGGTGTCGTTAACGGTATCGTTGGACAAAAACGTTATACAGTTAATTTAAAAGGTGAAGCAAACCATGCAGGTACGACACCAATGGGCTTAAGAAAAGATGCTGTCATCGCATTTAGTAAAATCGCGACACAATTGACAGAACGTGCAAGAGAATTAGGAGATCCATTAGTATTAACATTTGGTCGCGTCGACCCAGTACCAAATACCGTAAATGTTGTGCCAGGTGAAGTGACATTCTCAATCGATTGTCGTCACATTGACCAAGATGCATTAAATCAATTCGCTGAAGAAATTGATGCATGTATTAAACGCGTATCTGAAGAAGAAGGAGTTGAACACGATATTGATTTATGGATGGACGAAGCACCAACATTAATGAATGAAGATTTAGTTAAGACAATCGAACACGCTGCTGAAACAGTCGTTGGCAAATCAGATTGGAAACTGATGTCTTCAGGTGCAGGTCACGATTCACAAATCTTCGCACATTATGTACCAACTTCTATGTTGTTTGTACCATCTATAAATGGTGTGAGTCACAACGTTGAAGAAGAAACAAATGTTGAAGATTTAGTAAAAGGTATCGAAGTATTGAAACAAGTCTTATATGAACTTGCTTATCAAGAATAAATAAATTTTAAAAAATAGAGATAGAGAAAAGGAGTATTGATCATGGGTTACATTAATCATAATCAAGGTTATAGAGAAGGACTATTAGAAACACGTTCAGTTATTAAGAAAGACAACTATGCAGTTATTACACCAGACGGCTTAGTAAACAACGTTGTACCAGGTTTCGAAGATTGCGACGTTACAATTTTAGGTTCACCAAGACTAGGTGCTCGCTTTGTAGACTACTTAGTAACATTAAAAAATCAAGGCGGAAATAGACAAGGCTTTGGTGGAGACGGCGTTCAAACATTTATTTACGTTGAATACGGTAAAATCAACGCATACGCAGATGACAAAAAATATGAATTATCAGCTGGTGGATACTTATACGTACCAAGTCACCAAGTAATGACTTTTGAAAACAGCAATCAAAACAATGATAGCCGCGTATTCTTATACAAAAAACGTTACCAACCTTTAGAAGGATTCACACCTGAAGTTGTAACTGGAAATGTGAATGACATGGCTCAAGAACCTTATGAAGGTATGGAAGAAGTTACAATTCTTGATTTATTACCTAAAGAATTAGCTTACGACATGAACATTCATATCTTGTCATTTAAACCAGGTGCTTCACACGGATATATTGAAACACACGTTCAAGAACACGGTGCTTATGTATTAAGTGGTCGCGGTATGTACAACTTAGATAACGAATGGCAACCAGTTGATAAAGGTGATTACATCTTTATGGGCGCTTATGCACCACAAGCAACTTACGCTGTAGGCTTAGACGAACCATTCGCTTATATTTACTCTAAAGATGCAAATAGAGATATCGAAATTTAAGGAAGGTTGTTAAGAATGGCAGAAGAAGGATTAGTATACGTAGAACGTGGAAAGCTGCGCCAGTTATTTAAAGACAAACTGACAAATGCAGGTTTATCTGAACAACATGCTGATAAGACAGCAGATTTGATGATATTTGCAGATGAGCGTGGTATTCATTCACACGGTTCTGTGCGTACACAATATTACGCAGAACGTATTGCAAAAAAAGGATACAATTTGAATCCAGCATTAACATTCACAAAGACAGGTCCATCATCAGGTACTTATTTTGGAGATAATGCAGTTGGTCACTATGTTGCTTATGAAGCAATGGAAGAAGCGATCAAGTTAGCTAAAGAAAGTGGTATCGGCATGGTCGGTATTAAAGAAATGGGCCACAGTGGCGCGATTGGATACTTTGCTGAACAAGCGGCGAAAGAAGGTATGGTCGCTTTAACAGTATGTCAGTCAGATCCAATGGTTGTACCATTTGGTGGTACAGAGCCATACTTCGGTACAAATCCAATTGCTTTTGCAGCGCCACGTAAAAATGGTGAACCGATATTGTTTGATATGGCGACAACCGTGCAAGCTTGGGGAAAAATCCTAGATGCGCGTTCTAAAAATAAATCCATTCCAGATACTTGGGCAGTAGACAAACAAGGCGAGCCAACGACAGATCCATTTGAAGTCGCTGCGTTATTACCAGTCGCTGGTCCTAAAGGTTATGGATTGATGATGATGGTAGATATTCTAGCAGGTAGCTTGTTAGGTTTACCTTTCGGAAAACATGTTACATCAATGTATGAAGATTTAAGTCAGTATCGTAGATTAGGACAATTTCATATCGTCATTAATCCAGCATATTTTGGTGATGAAGAACAATTTTTAACACACGTTTCTGAAATGGTTGATGAACTTCATGATATTAAACCGGCTAAAGGCTTTGATCAAGTTTATTACCCAGGTGAAATTCAAGAAGACGTTAAAAAACGCTACAAAGAAAGTGGCATACCGATTGCCGAAAGTATTTATGAGTATTTAATATCTGATGACATTTATTAAATAGCTGAGAAGAAGTGAAAGAGACAATTGAATGTTATGAATGACGACTGTCGACATTTAATATCGTACGTCTTGAGTACCTTCTTTTTTTACGGCTAAAATCATGATTTTATGTATATAAATTACACTATTCGAGTAATAAGGAGGTTAAGATATGCGTGTTTCAAAGAAAGATTTATTTGATTTAATGAAGAATAAATTAGTTAAAGCGGGCTTAAACGAAGGTGCTGCAGAAGATGTATCAGACGTATTAACATTTGCGGATCATAGAGGTATTCATTCACATGGTGCAGTTCGAGTAGAGTACTATGCTGAGCGAATTGCTAAAGGTGGTATAACAGCCAATCCGAATTATCAATTCGAACAAACGGGATCATCAACAGCTGTATTTGAAGGAGATAATGGTCCTGGTCATCAAGCGGCTAAACAAGCAATGGAAAAAGCAATCGAGATGGCTAAAGAAAATGGTGTTGCTGTTGTTGGTGTTAAGCACATTTCACATAGTGGTGCGTTAGGTTACTTTGTAGAAATGGCAGCTAAAGAGAATATGGTCGGTTTAAGTATGTGCCAATCAGATCCGATGGTTGTGCCATTCGGCGGTACTGAACCATATTTCGGAACAAATCCAATTGCATTTAGTGCACCTTCAAACGATGATCGCATCATTACTTTTGATATGGCAACGACCGTTCAAGCATGGGGTAAAGTGCTAGATGCAAGAGCGAAAAATCAATCCATCCCAGATACATGGGCAGTTGATGCGAATGGTGAACCAACGACAAATGCTAGAGATGTTCATGCACTTGTACCAGTTGCAGGACCTAAAGGATATGGCCTTATGATGATGGTAGATATTCTATCAGGTAGTTTACTAGGCGTACCACATGGTGTACATGTTTCATCTATGTATAAAGATTTAACGAAAGGCCGTGACTTAGGCCAATTACATGTCGTAATTAATCCAGCATTCTTCACAGACTTAGAGCAATTCAAAACAAACATTTCAACAATGCTCGATGAATTAAAAGCACAACCAGCAGCACAAGGATATGGAGAAATTTTCTATCCTGGTGAACGTGGCCGATTACGTAGTGAAAAATACGACGAAGAAGGCATTGAAATTGTTGATGATATATACAACTACTTAGTTTCAGACGATGTGCACTTTGATCGTTATCACGGAAAAAATAGATTTGCAGAATAATAACGGAGGAATAGTATGTTACACACAATTATTAAAGAAAACACTTACCAAGATTCGATTGTATTAATGTTATTATCGAATAAATTATCTGCTATTGATGGTATTAACCAAGTATCCATTATGATGGGAACACCTGCCAATAAAGATATTTTTAAATCTTCAGGATTAGGTACGGATGAACTAGAAGCAGCGAAACCAAACGATATTATTATCGTTGTTGATACAGAAAATGAAGAAAAAGTTGAAGAAGTAAACCAAGAAGTTGAAGCAGAATTGAAAGGGAAAGGTGAAAGCGAAGACCAATCTCAAAAACAAAACGAAGCTTCAAATTGGAACCGCGCATTAGAATTAGCGAACAATCCTAACTTAGCATTAATTTCAATTCCTGGGCAATATGCAGCGATGGAAGCTGAAACAGCATTGAAAAATAATTTGAATGTATTTATGTTCAGCGACAACGTAGCAAAAGAAGACGAAGTACGTTTAAAAGAAATGGCACATGACAAAGGTTTACTTGTAATGGGTCCTGACTGTGGTACAGGTATTATTCACAGTTTACCACTTGCATTCACAAACACTGTAAATGAAGGTGACATCGGTGTTGTAGGTGCTTCAGGTACAGGTATTCAAGAAGTAACAACAATCATTGACCGTGAAGGAAAAGGTGTTACAAATGCTATCGGTACAGGTGGCCGTGACTTATCTACAGAAGTAGGTGCGATTACGATGTTAGACAGTATTAAAGCACTTAATGCAGATCCAAAAGTGAAAGTCATTACAGTTATTTCTAAGCCACCAGCTAAAGAAGTAGAAGAAAAAGTATTGAATTTATTACGTAATATCGAAAAACCAATCGTAACGTTATTCTTAGGTTCTAAACCTGAATATACAGAAACAAACATTTACCACGCTTATACATTAGAAGAAGCGGCACGCGTATCTGTTCAACTTTCAAACGGAGAAACACCTCAATTTAGTACAGCAATTCAATCAGATATTAATATCAAATTTGCTGATAACCAAGATGGCGTTAAAGGTTATTACTCTGGCGGTACGTTAGCTTCTGAAGCAGCAATGTTATTAAAAGATACTTTAGGCGACAATTCAGATGCAGAAACACCAGAAGGCTTTTCATATAAAGGTGGTCACCACGAAATTATCGACTTAGGTGATGATATTTATACACAAGGTAGACCGCACCCTATGATTGACCCATCTAAACGTATCGAAATGTTAGAACAATCTGCAGACGATCCATCAACAGCTATTATTATGTTAGATAACGTAATCGGATACGGAAGTCATGATGACATGGCAAGTGAACTTGCGCCAACGATTCAAAAAGTGTTAGACAAAGCACAATCAGAAGGTCGCAGTTTAGCAGTTCTTGCTACAGTTGTAGGTACTGAGCATGATCACCAAGGTTACGACAAACAAGTCAATATCTTAAAAGAAGCTGGCGCAATCGTATGTGAAACAAACAATCAAATGGTGACGACAGCACTTCATTTACTAGGTAAAGATGTTGAACAACCACAATTAGAAACAAAATCATTCGAAGCAGAATCTGTTGACTTAACAGTTGATGAAAAAGTCTTGAACTTAATTAATATGAAACCAAGTGTGATTAATATCGGATTGAAGAGTTTCACAGAAGCTATCCAAGCTAATGATGCACAAGTTGTTCAGTTTAACTGGCAACCAATCGCAGGTGGCGACGAGAAATTAATGAAAGTACTTCAATTCTTAAACAATTACGAAGGAGAGACAGTATAAAATGGCTTATAAAACAATAGATGAAGCTAACCAAGCAGTCATTGATAAGATGATCGCAGCAGCACCATTTTTAGTAGATGTGGTGCCTGCTAAATCTAAAATTCCAGAACTTAAAGAACATGTATTACTACATGCTGGACCACCAATCAAATATGAAAACATGACAGACCCTATGCAAGGTTCATGTGTCGGTGCGATTTTATTTGAAGGATGGGCTGAGAACGAAGAAGCGGCACGTAAGTTGTTAGAAGAAGGACAAATTACGTTCATTCCTTGTCATCACGTTAACGCTGTTGGACCAATGGGTGGTATTACATCAGCTAACATGCCTGTACTTGTTGTTGAAAATAGAGAATCAGGTAATGAAGCATACTGTCAAATGAACGAAGGTATCGGTGCTGTATTACGTTTCGGTGCTTACAACGAAACAGTTGTAAACCGTCTACACTGGATGAAAGATGTATTAGGTCCAGTATTAAGTAAAGCACTTCAAAAAATGGATGATGGCTTAAACGTTAACGTATTAATCGCTAAAGCAATCGCAATGGGTGATGAATTCCACCAACGTAACATTGCAGCATCATTAGCATTCTTAAAAGAAGTGACACCTATCATTGCGTCATTAGAAGATGTAGAACCTGAGAAACGTACAGAAGTATTACAATTCTTAGCTGATACAGATCAATTCTTCTTAAACATCGCGATGGCTACAGGTAAAGCGATGATGGACGCTGCTCGTCAAATCGAACACGGTACAGTTGTAACAGCAATGTGTCGTAACGGTGAGAACTTCGGTGTACGTATTGCAGGTATGGGTGACGAATGGTTCACAGCACCTGTTAACACACCTCAAGGTTTATATTTCACAGGTTACTCAGCAGATGATGCGAACACAGATATCGGTGACTCAGCGATTACTGAAACAATCGGTGTCGGTGGTATGGCAATGATCGCAGCACCAGCTGTTACAAGATTTGTTGGTACTGGTGGATTTGATGATGCATTACAAATTAGTAATGAAATGACTGAAATTTGTATTGGTGAGAACCCTAACTTTGCGATCCCAACATGGAACTTTAAAGGCGCATGTTTAGGTATCGATGCACGTAAAGTTGTAGAAACAGGCATTACACCTGTTATCAATACAGGTATTGCGCATAAGATTGCTGGTTACGGACAAATTGGTGCAGGTACAGTACATCCACCAATCGAATGTTTCGAAAAAGCAATCACAGCGTATGCTGAAAAGTTAGGATTTAACGCGTGATTCTTCAAGCAACTGCAATAGGACAGGATGCTAAGAAACACTTAGAACAACATAAACAATTTTATGTGCATAGCATATTTAATAAAGGTTTCAATATCGTCAATGAATCGAATGACCTTATCTTTATAGGTACAGATGAAAATGGAACATTTCCTTTTGGTATAGTAGTCGATTCACAAACAAAGCAAAGTTTATTTAACGAAATCGAATTAAATCAACACATTGTAGTGGGTCCTACTGCTATTCAAATAAGTAAGGCATGCCAACTCGTTTGGCATGTTCCAACTTTAAAGGCATCTGACTTTTCGGAACAGACTGATATACAAAAGCTTAAAGAAAATATCGCATCTTATGACTTTGCCATGTATGAGCAAGGCGATTTTAACAAAGAGAAGATGCAACATGTATTAAACGCATTAGAATTTGGAAATGATGAACAAGTTGAGGAACAATACCGATATCTGATTGGTAGAGGACAAGGTTTAACACCATCCGGAGATGATATGCTGACAGGTATTTTATTTATTCATTTTATCCATCCTTTTATTAACAATAATCATTTAGAACGATTAAACATATTGCTGCAATCATCTCTAACCACACTTGTAGGCGAAACATTTTTAAAATGTGCTTTGCAAGGTCAATTTAGTTCAAAAATTTCTAACCTACAACATGATCCATCAATCGCGCGTCTAGACCAACTTTTAAAAGTAGGTTCTTCATCTGGAAGAGACACGTTATATGGCATGTATGTAGCATTAACATTAAGGAGTGAGACGTATGGGTAAGCGAGTTGTACTTGCACTAGGTGGTAATGCGATATTACAACCTAATCAAGAAGCGTCATACGATAATCAATATAACAACGTGATGTCTGCTACACGTAAAATGGCAGAATTGAAGAAACAAGGACATAACATTGTGATTACACACGGTAACGGGCCACAAGTTGGGAATATTATCGCTCAAAACGAAGCGGCGAAAGATATTGTGAACCCACTTCCAATTAACGCATGTAGTGCAGAATCTCAAGGATTTATCGGCTACATGATGGAAGAAGCTATTAAAAATCATTTAAACGATTTAGGTATTAGTAGTGATGTATTAACATTATTAACAATGGTAGAAGTAGATAAAGATGACCAAGCATTTAATAATCCAACTAAACCAATTGGTGTATTTTTCAGTGAAGAAGAAGCTAAAAGATTAGAAAAAGAACATGGGTTTGTCATGGTAGAAGATGCTGGTAGAGGATACCGTCGTGTTGTACCTTCTCCAGAACCACTTGTTATTCATGGCGTAAACCAAATTAAGAAATTAATAAATCAAGCGATTGTGATTTCTTCAGGTGGCGGTGGCATACCTGTTTACCGTGATGAACACGGTGATATTAAAGGTGTAGAAGCTGTTATCGATAAAGACCGTTCTGGTTTGAAACTAGCTCAACAAGTTGAAGCAGATACATTCATGATGTTAACAGACGTACCAAATGTGTGCGTGAACTTCGGGAAAGAAAACGAAGAAAAGCTTCAAACAATATCAGTTGAAGAAGCAAAACAATACGTAGCAGAAGATCAATTTCCAGCAGGAAGTATGTTACCTAAGATAGAAGCGGCAATTCAATTTGCAGAATCAGGTAAAGAAGCTATTATTTGTTCATTAGATGATGCAATCGATGCATTAGAAGGAAAAGCAGGTACACGAATTTTATTAGATCCTTCAGCAAAACCAGTTTCTTGTTAATATGAGGGGTTTGATTGAGTGTAAAAGGAGGTTGTTAGGAATTCTAACGCTCAAGAATGCAAAACAAGATCGTTAGCGGGTCAAAAAATTTAAAAAAAGTAAAAAATAGGTGCGCTAACGCTCAAGAGTGAAAAACAAGATCGTTAGAAATTCTAACGCTCAAGAAAGTGAAACAAGATCGTTAGCGGGTCAAAAAACTCAAAAAAAGCAAAAAATAGGTGCGCTAACGCTCAAGAAATCAAAACAAGATCGTTAGAAATTCTAACGCTCAAGAAACCGAAACAAGATCGTTAGCGAGTCAAAAAACTTAAAAAAAGCTAAAAATAGGTGCGCTAACGCTCAAGAATGCAAAACAAGATCGTTAGAAATTCTAACGCTCAAGAAACTGAAACAAGATCGTTAGCGAGTCAAAAACTCAAAAAAAGCAAAAAATAGGTGCGCTAACGCTCAAGAAACCGAAACAAGATCGTTAGAAATTCTAACGCTCAAGAAAACAAAACAAGATCGTTAGCCGACATACTAAACTTTATAAACCGAAAATAAACCCATCCCCCTATGGCTAACGATCAAGTCACTCAATTTAGCAGCATTGCACTCAATCATATCTCTGATATACTATTAAAAAAGTCTGGGACAAAGTGTTGTTCCAGACTCTCATATTATATACACTTCAATATGAATGAACTATACTAATGTTGCGTTGATGTTTTATAAGAAAATTTTTAGAAATAAGGTGGTATAAGATGATTGAACCCTATAATACACATAGAATTCAAAGAAATTGGGGTATCATAATTGCGATTGTATTTATCGCATCTACGCTACGTGCACCACTAACATCAGTAGGTCCGGTAGTTGATGAAATTAAAGATGTTATGCAAATTAATAACAGCCTTGCTGGTTTTTTAACAACAATACCACTCATTATATTTGCAGTCGTTTCGCCATTAGTATCTAAAGTAACTAAACGTTTGACGATGTCTAATACAATTGTACTTTCAACGATATTAGTAATTATTGCTTTGTACATACGTGTTGCTGGTGGTTTTAATTTATTTATTATTGGTACAGTTCTACTAGGTATTGCGATCGCATTTGGTAATGTTGTATTACCAAGTTATGTGAAATGGTATTTTCCATTACAAATTGGATTAGCAACAGGTATTTATAGTGGGACAATGAACTTTACTGCAGGATTAGGTGGGGGACTAAGTTTCCCAATGTCTCAATCTCCATTAGGATTTAGACTGTCCCTTGCTTTTTGGATCGTACTAGGAATTATCGCATTAATTTTATGGATTCCAAAAGCAAGTAAAGGTGCTAAACTAGAACGCCAAGATAAACTATCAGAAGCACAGAATCAACATACAAAATTGAACATTACGAAATCTAAATTAGCATGGTTAGTAGCCTTAACAATGGGATTCCAATCAATGGTATTCTATACAGTTGTTGCTTGGGTGCCTTCTATATTAGTAGATAGAGGTCTAGATCCATCAACAGCAGGTTATTTACTCATGCTTAACCAATTTTCACAAGTGCCAATGACATTTACATTCCCGATTATTGCGTCTAAATTAAAAGACCAACGTATATTAGTTGTGATCATCACAATGCTATTCTTAGTTGGATTTGGGTTATTCTTTACGCAATCGTTAGTATTACTCGTAATCGGTATTATTATTGCAGGTTTAGGTATGGGTGCATGCTTTAGCTTATGTATGACATTCTTCTCTATACGTGCACGTACAAGTGACGGAAGTATCGCATTATCAGGATTCGGGCAATCTATCGGATATTTAATTGCTGCCATCGGACCATTCTTTATTGGTTATTTACACGATGCGACAGACAGTTGGATATCAGGCATCATCGCCTTAATCGTTATGTCTATTCTGTTCTTTATAGTAGGTTATCCAGCATCTAAAAATAGAGTCGTAGAAGATGAAACGATATAAAAATACAAAAAAGTCTGAGACAAAGTTACTGTCTCAGACTTTTTGTATTGAATTTATTTTAGTACTAAGCTAATAATAAATCTAATTCTTTATTGATGATTCTATAATTTTCATCAGTAAAGTTTGTGAAGTTATACCACTCATTATCATAAAAGATTTTGATATGTTCTTTTAAAATACCTTTTTTAAATTCTTTTTCTTTAATGTTTACAATGTCCAAAGTATAAGAAAACTCTGTGCCTATACCATCTTCTTTGAAAATTAATTTTTTCGACTGTTTGTCTAATTTCAATGTACCAGGTTTATGAACATGTCTAAAATTAAAAACTTTTAATGAGCATTTTGTTGTAATCATAGCCATCACCCTTAAAAATGTAATTTTTTATATAATATGGTAATTATTAGCTAAAATCAACTTATGTAATGAGATTTATAAATAATTAATAGAATCTAAAAAACACTTTCGTCCAATTCATCTATCATGAATTAATACGAAAGTGTTTTATTTTACTTCAACTTGGTGTGACTAGATTTCATTTTGTTCATAATAGTCTAATAATGTCTTGATAGACTCTGCGACATTAAGGTGTTGCTGGCTGTCATGTGATACTAAATATGTTGAGAAGATTGATAAGAATGTTAGGATGTTTTGTTTTTGAACGCCGTAACCCATAATACCAATTCTCCATATTTGTCCTTGTAAATCTCCAAAAGATCCGGCAATTTCTACACCGTAATTTTGTAATAAGCCATTTCTAAATGCATTATCATCGATGCCTTCTGGAATTTTAACGCAAATGACCATTTTCATCTCGTTAGATTCGTCACCGTAAATTTCTAAGCCAAGTGCTTTTAAAGCTGTTTTTAAAGCTTCTTGGTGATAGCTATGTCTTTTCGCACGTGCTTCAATGCCCTCTGATAGTGCTAATTTTAATCCAGTATATAATGCATAAACAGATGTTGTAGATTCTGTGTGATGATTGAGACGTTTAGGGCTCCAGTAGTCTTGTAACTGTGTTAAATCTAAATAGTTACTGCTAATGAAGTGTTCTTTTTCGGTAGATTCATTTGAGCGAATCCCTAATTCTACACGTTTGCGTTTATTAATTTCTTCGCTGAAACGCTCGTTAAACGTAATCGGTGTAATACCTGAAGGAATAGATAGACATTTTTGAGCGCCACCAACGACTGCATCTAGTTCCCATTCATCTACAGGAATAACCATACCTTGATAAGTTGCGACCGCATCTACTACTGAAAAGATGCCTCTTTCTTTACAAGCACGTCCTAATTGATCGATAGGTTGCAATCTTCCTGTTGATGTTTCACCATGTACAATCGCAAGTACTTTAGGTTTATATTCATCTAAAGCTTCAATAATTTCTGCTTGATCAAACACTTCGCCCATCGGTTTATGTATATTGTGGACGATACCTCCTGCACGTGTTACGAGTTCAGTAAATAAATAACCAAATCGACCAATTACAGGTACGAGTACTTCATCACCAGGTTTCACGATATTTGATATAACGGCTTCTAAGCCAGCACGGCTAGTTCCATCAATTGGGAATGCCCATTTATTTTCTGTTAAGAATGACTGACGAATTAATGACATTGTTTCATTCATGATATTTACAAATTCATAATCGAATTGACCGAGTATAGAATTCGACATTGCTTGAGAAACACGTGGATCTACACTTACAGGTCCAGGTGTCATAATTAATCGTTTGTTCACTTTTAAAGTATCCACATTGCTAACCTCTTTTTCTATAAATTTTGTCATTATACATTATATCTTAGATTTTCATACAATTATTCGTCAAAAATGCTGATTATTTTATTACTTTTTGTCAGAATATTACAAAAAAACGCTATGTATTTAGTATACACTTGTAAGACAATATTAAATTAAATCAAAAACAATGGTATGATTAATGAACGAATATTACATAGATAGAAGGGCTTTTGAAAATGTTAAAAATAGCTTTAAAAAGAGCACCAATCGCAATAAGCGGATTGGCATTAGGCATCATGGCATTGAGTAATGTATTTTATCATATTAATTTTAAGACGCTCGGCCTATGTAGCTTTATTATTTCCTGTGCAATAATGTTATTATTTATCATGAAATGGATCATTTATCCTAGTATGTTTCTGAAAGAACTTAAAAATATCCATACATTTGCGATATCACCAACATTTCCTATGACTTTCATGATATTTGCATCCATTATAAAACAGGAATTTGCCGTACAATCTCAGTTGTTAAACGTGCTATGGTATGCAGCCATTTTATTACATATAAGTTTGATTATTATTTTTATAAGTCGCTATGCATTTAGAAATTTTAAATCATGGCCAAACACAAGCTGGTTTGTGATGTTTGTCGGAACAGGGGTTATAAGTGAAACATCAGCAGCATTTAATGAAACACTCGGACATGTATCAACAATCTTTGGAACGGTATGCCTAGTGTTGATTTTAGCGTATGTACTAATCAGCAAGTCGTGGCAAACATATAACCAAGAACAATTTCCGATGGTGATTATTATGAGTGCACCAGCAGCACTATGTTTAAATGGTTATATCTTAAACAATACAAGTTATTCAAATGTATATGTCATCGTCTTATTAATACTTTCCCAAGTGTTGTTTGTATTTACATTAATATTCTTACCGAAAATATTACAAAGAGATTTCAAAGTATCCTTTTCAGCAATGACATTCCCATGGGTAACAACAGCCGCATCACTTTATAATGTCACTCAACACAGTCACGCAAGTAGTAGCATCATTACATTCGGAACAATATTTTCTGTAATTGAAATCACATGGGCAGCAATCATCGTATGCTATGTGTTATATCAATATGTCGTATTCCTAGCAACAAAAGACGTCGAGTATAGTTAGGATGTGGATTTATGGACCGATAAAAATAATTATCGGTCCATATTTCGTATTTCTGTACCGATAAAAAAATTTAACGGTCCATATTTCGCATTTCTGTACCGATAAAAAATAATATCGGTCCATATTTCGTATTTCTGTACCGATAATTCGCTCGTAAACTCTTAAATAGCCAGTTAAAAAGTTTATGTTTGACTATATAGTAACTATACACCTTACCATTATTTGAGTAAGGAGGATTTATCATGAAATTTAATAAATGGTTCTCGTTAATATTGGTTTCTAGTGCGTTATTTTTGATTGTTATAGATATGACAGTTTTATATACTGCTTTACCTACGATAACGTATGAATTAGAAGCGACTGCGTTTCAAAAATTATGGATTGTAAATGCGTATCCGTTAGTTGTTGCAGGGCTCTTACCTGGTTTAGGTACGTTGGGTGATAAAGTAGGGCATAAGAATATGTTTTTATCTGGATTAGTAATCTTTACTTTAGCATCAGTTGTCGCGGCTTTTTCTCCAACATCTGGCACTTTAATTATGGCTAGAGTCATATTGGCTGTTGGTGCAGCAACAATGATGCCGTCAACACTTGCTATTATTAAACAGGTCTTTGATGACAAAAAAGATAGAGCACTTGCGCTAGGTATTTGGTCTTCTATTGCATCAGCAGGTGCTGGTTTAGGACCTTTAATAGGTGGTTTATTATTAACTAAATTTTGGTGGGGATCAGTATTCTTAATTAATGTTCCTATTACGATACTTGTTATTGTCGTTGCTTTTATACAAATTCCTAATATTAAAGGAAACAAAGATAAAAAATGGGACATCACAAGTTCAATTCTGATTATGATAGGGCTTATAGGGACTGTCTACGCTATAAAAGAAATCACAAAAGAAAATCCTTCAATTGTACTGATTATACTGACATTTGTGATTGGATTATGGTCGTTGAAATTATTTATTAATCGACAAAAACGTCTATTAAATCCTTTAATTAGTTTAGATATATTTAAAAATAAATACTTTTTATCAGGTGTGATAGCTGCATTTACATCAGCATCTATATTAATTGGCTTTGAAATGATTTTATCTCAACGATTACAATTAATTTTAAATCTGACACCTTTAAAAGCAGGATTAGTCTTAATGTCGATGGCAGCAGCTGCTTTTATAGGGGCAATTGTACAGGGAAGTATCTTAACACGATTTGATAGCATCAAAATACTCATTTATAACTTACTCATTTCATTAATCGGTATTGTAGGATTCACAGCATTTCTTCACAATGATTTATGGATTCAAATACTGTTCCTTAGCATCGCAGGATTAGGGTTAGGCGGTGCAATGACTGTAGCATCAAATGCAATCATGACAAACGTTGATGACGATAAAGCAGGTATGGCAGCATCAGTAGAAGAAGTTTCATATGAACTGGGAGGCTCAATAGGAATAGCTGCACTTGGTGGCGTATTTTCATTTACTTATACTTATTTAATGGAACGCTCAATGTCGATAGCAGAAATACCAGCAAAAGCAAAAGGTAGTTTTGAAGAAACGATGATCGTAGCAGAAAATTCAAATGGTCTTTTAAAAAGTAAATTACTAGAATTGGGTACAAATGCATTTGATCATGCATATTCATTAATCCTAATCATAACAATCACAATTATCGCTGCAATTATCCTATTATTGTGGAGAATATTAGCAGAAACAGGTAAGAAAATAACATAAAAAAAGACTACTTATTTCCCAGAAAATAGAGGGGTAAGTAGTCTTTTTTAAGTGTTGAAGTGGAATTTTGTATATAACTTTTGTTATTAATTAAAATTGAATAGGTGATGCAGTACTGTGAAGTGTTTCTTTGACTCTATTTAGGTTCTCTAATCCTTGATGTTGTAACCATTCAATGTATTCATTCCAACTTTGAGTGGCGTAAGTTTCAATTCCATCTTTCCAAATAGCTCTACCGCATAAACAACCGTTAAATTCGGAACCTGAATTTTTCGCAAATTTAAGTGTTTCTATGAACTGTTCATTTGAAACACCTCCACTTAAATAGATGAATGGTATTTTTGATAAGTCAGAACATTTTTTATATGATTTTTGTGCATCATCTTTGCTAAATACAGGGTTATAATTTTCATATATATCATAACCTTCTATATTATATATAGATATTGGTACCTCAACTTTTAAGACATCAACTCCATATATATCCTTAGAGAATTCCGACATAAAGTATTCAACGATTGCAGGTTTCACTTTAGCAAATTCTGTACTTTTAGCATCTAATCCTTCATGACTATATGCAACTGGTTCTAGAATAAATAATATATCATTTTGTTTACATTCGTCTCCCACGCGTTTTATGAAAGTTTTCTTAATTTCATTAATCTCAGTTTCTTCATTATGATCATAATATACGAGTAGTTTAATTGCATCGGAACCATTGTTTGCTAAATCTTGAATCGCATAAAAATCTACCAAGTTAGGCAATCTTCCTTTTTCCTTTGCTTCATAACCTGTTTTTTCATAAGCCATTATAAGGCCGATTTTATCGTTTAATTTTTTAGCAGCATCCCATCCAAATTCAGGATCAAGTAAAAGTGATGAAGATTCATTACCTAATATTTGAGCTACACCTTCTTTGAATTCACTAATGCTTTTATCATAAGATTTTTGACTGTTAAAGTTCTGAATCATTTTACCTAATGAGCCACGCTGATCCATAGCTGTTGCAAAAATAATGTTATTCTCATCAGTTATATTTTGTAATCCTCTTTGTTTACCTTCTGTTAAAATCATGAAAATGCCCCCTAAATTTGTTTGATTTTAATTTCATTTATAAAATACTGAATTTCTTTACTATCTATATTCGGATACCAATGCAAACAGTTTGAGAGTGAATAACTGCAAGCTTCAATTAAAGTTTCTTCTAAATCTGCTTTATCTGTTAATTTTTTTGCAAGTATACCTAAAAAAATGTCCCCTGAAGCTATAGGATTTATTGCTTTTATTTTTGGTTGATCAACTTTGTAAATAACATCGTCAAATTTTGCAATAATCCCCTTACTACCCAAAGTAACGATTAAATTATTTGTTAGTGAATATTGTTTGATAAAGCTAATCATATCGTCTTCCGAATAATCTTTATTTTCTCCTATTAATTCTAAAAACTCTTCGTCATTTATTTTTACTAACCAAGGTTTTGATTGAATACCACATTTTAGAGCGTCAGCACTACTATCTAGAAAACATTTAATGTTTTTCTCTTGAAGCTTTAATATAAGAGATTTATAGAATTCAGCGGAAACGCCAATTGGTAAGGAACCAGAGAAAATGACTATATCATTTGGTTTTGTTTGGTCTAATATTTTTTGTGTAAAAATATTGAGTTCTTCATTCTGTATTTCAGGTCCTTGTTCATATACCTGATAAGTGTTGTTTTCATTTTCATTAATAACAATAGAACAAACACGATTATTTTCAGATATGTGTGTTACTTCAACGTTTACTTGGTTATCACTAATCATTTTTTGTAAAGAATGACCAATATATCCACCAAGTAAAGTATGTACTTTGTAATCTGTGTAGTTAAGATGGAAAAATGGTCGTATAACATTAAAGCCTTT
The DNA here is from genome assembly GCF_022386455.1 of Mammaliicoccus sp. I-M35. NCBI lineage: Bacteria > Bacillati > Bacillota > Bacilli > Caryophanales > Staphylococcaceae > Mammaliicoccus > Mammaliicoccus sp. I-M35. The sequence continues at coordinate 137,468 of NZ_JAJNIL010000009.1, forward strand.
TCCACCTAATACATCCCTTACACTGTTGGGTCTAATAATCGTATTAGGCTCAAAAGAGGAAACAAATATTGATCGATCTAATGCTGGATTAGGACATATTACATGAATCATATACTAATACTCCTTTCTCATTTATTTAAGGTAATAGTAATTCAAAAGCCAAAATAATGCAAACTTTAATTTTGCTTTTTTGTTTAAATGCAAAAAAATAGTTGCAATTTAAAAAGATATGATTTATTATGAATGCAAGCGATTACAAGGAGGTGTAGTTTATGGCTAGACACGAAAGGCAAAATGAAATATTAAAAATGTTACGTGAAACTAGGACGGTAAAAATAACTAAACTGGCAAACTACTTCGAGGTGACAAGGGAAACAATTAGAAAAGATTTATATGATCTAGAAGAAGAAGGTTTAATTGAAAAAGTACATGGTGGCGCGATTTTGAGTAAAGCAAACAATGAAACTGATTATTTTAATAGAAAAACTGAGAATGATGATGAAAAAAGAATAATTGCTAAAGAAGCTGCCAAGATAATTGAAAATGGGGATACATTATATGTTGATTATGGCACGACAACTTCTTATTTTGTAAATGAAATAATGAATAAAAAGAACCTTACAATTATTACGGCATCAATACCATTGGCTTCAGAATTAGTTGATTATACAGATTTTGACGTTATTTTATTAGGTGGAATTGTTAGAAAGAATGAAAAATCATTATATGGACCAATTACCCAAGAAATAATTTCGAATTTATATGTTGATTATGGAATTTATAGTGGAAGTGGTTTTGATGTTCAAAGAGGTCTGAGTAATTTTCATATGGGAGAATCTAAAGTTTCTAAGGAAATGATTTCACATTGTAAACGCAAAATTTTATTAGTGGATTATTCAAAATTCCATACGACTTCGATGAATAAAATTGCTAATGTGAGTGATTTCGATTATATCGTTACCGATGATAAGACACCTTCTCATATAGTAGAAGACCTTGAGAAAGAAGTTAAGAATGTAATTGTTACTCATTTGAAAGGTGATAAAGACTATGAATAATGTCGTAGAAAAAGAACTGATATTTTTCAATTATAAAGCTAGTAATTATGAAGATATTTTAGAAGTACTAGGTAATAAAGCTATAGAGGTAGGAATTGCAAAATCAAATTACGTTGAAGGTTTAAAAAATAGAGAAATTGAGTTTGCAACTGGTGTCCCTGTTGAACCTATAGGTGTTGCTATACCACATACGGATTCAAGCTATGTGAATGATAATAAAGTTGCTGTTATGACTTTAGAAGAACCAGTTAAATTCAATCTAATGGGCGGCTCAAGTGAGGACACTATTGATGTTAAATTGGTTATACTTTTGAGTTTTAAAGATGGAAAGAATCATATCTCAGCTTTGCAAAATATTATTGAAAAAATACAAGATGAAAAATTTGTTGAATCATTAATAAATGCACAATCGAAAGAAGAATTATACAAATTAGCTGAAGGAAATTTAAATCAAATTTTATAGGAGGAATTTATTATGAAAAAAGTATTAGTAGCATGTGGTGGAGCAGTAGCAACTTCGACGGTAGCAGCAAATAAAATTAAAGATTTATTAAAGAAAGAGAATATTCAAGCTGATGTACAACAATGTAGAGTGAGTGAATTATCATCAAAAGCTCAAAATGTAGACTTAATTGTTACAACAGCAAAAGTAGATAGGGATTATGGAGTACCAGTTATACACGGTATTGCATTTATATCTGGTGTAGGTATTGATAAAACAAATGAACAAATTATTGACGCACTAAAATAAATAGAACTTGGGGGTGTTAAAATATGGCAGTAATTGAATATATTCTTGATCTTGGTCCAACAGTAATGTTGCCCCTTGTCATATTCATTATTGGTTTAATTTTGAGACAAGGCATAGGGAAGTCTCTACGTTCAGGTATTACTGTAGGTGTAGGATTTGTAGGTGTTAACTTAGTTATTAGTTTGTTAACAGATAATCTAGGACCAGCTGCTCAAGAAATGGCAGAAAGGTTTAATTTAGGATTATCAGTTGTAGATGTAGGTTGGCCAGGAGCTTCTCCAATGGCTTGGTCTTCTGTAATAGGAACAGTAGCAATACCAGTTGCCATTTTAGTAAATGTGATTATGTTAGCAACAAAAATGACTAGAGTTGTTAATGTAGATATTTGGAATATTTGGCATATGACTTTTACCGGAGCTATATTGTACACAGCAACAGGTAGTTTCTGGATTGGTATTGTTGGAGTAGTTATTCATTCTGCATTTGTATATAAACTTGGTGATTGGTTTGCGCCAGTTACTAAAAATCATTTTGGTTTAGAAGGTATTGCAATACCTCATGGAAGTGGCGCATGGTCAGCTCCATTTGCTGTTGTGATAGATTCGATTATTGATCGTATTCCTAAAGTAAGAAAAATTAATTTTAATTCAAATAAGATAGAAGAAAAATTTGGCGTAATCGGTGAACCAGTTATTATTGGTGCATTTCTAGGTGTTGTTATAGGTGTGTTAGCAGGGTATTCTTCACAAGAAGTATTACAACTTGCGATTCAAATGTCTGCTGTTATGGTACTTATGCCAACAGTTGTGAAATTTATTATGGAAGGTTTAATGCCAATCGCTGACGCAGCTCGTGAAATTCTAGATAAGAGATTTCAAGGCAAAGATTTCTATATTGGTTTAGATCCAGCGTTGCTACTTGGTAATTCTCAAGTAGTAGCAGCAAGTTTATTATTTGTTCCTTTAACTTTAGTAATAGCTGTTTTATTACCAGGAAATGAAGTATTACCATTTGGTGATTTGGCAACGATAGGTTTCTTTATTTCAATGGCTGTTGGTGTCCATAAAGGTAATTTATTTAGAACTTTAATTTCAGGTATATTTATTATGGCTATCACAATTTGGATTGCGAATATGACAATTGATATTCATACAAAATTAGCAAAAGATGTTGGTTCTCTTGGAGACAAAGGACAAGTTATATCACTTGATCAAGGCGGTAGTCCAATTACATTTATACTACGTGAACTTGTATCCTTAGAAAACGCATTGCCATTACTTATAATAGGCTTGTTATATGTACTTTCTGTCATATTTACTTACTTTAAATTTAAAAAAGGAAAAATCTATCCAGATCATGAAATGGAAGGTGAACATTAATGAAATCATTATCACTAGTTGATGAAGAGAAATTTGAAATAATAGAGAAAAATATTCCTGAAATTAATGAGAACCAAGTATTAATTAAAGTAGCATATTGTGGTGTTTGCGGTTCAGATTTAGACAGATACTTCAAAGGAAAGGTTCACTTTTTCCCAATTACGTTAGGGCATGAATTTTCAGGAACAATTGAGAAAGTCGGTACAGGTGTTAAGAATTTTAATATTGATGATCGTGTTACCGCTGCACCTATTGTTCCATGTGGTAAATGTGAGTACTGTGAAAGAGGAGAATTTGCACATTGTACACATTATAGTTTTATTGGGTCAAGACAAGATGGTGCAATGGCAGAGTATGTAGCTGTAAATGCAGAGAATGTAATAAAGGTTCCAGATAAAGTGACATTAAAAGAAGCGGCTTTAATAGAGCCACTTACTGTAGCATTACACGGTGTTGAAAGAATTAACATGCATGCAGGTAGTAATGTATTGATATTTGGAGCAGGTACTATTGGAATGATGACTTTGCTTTCTGTTAAAGCATTGGGAGTAGGAAATGTAACAGTAGTGGATCTTAACTCTGAAAAACTCATTAAAGCACAAAAACTTGGTGCTGATACAGTTATTAACCCACTAGAAATAGATTTATCAGAGTATTTCCGAGAGCATGATAACCCTGAAATAGTATTCGAAACAGCAGGAGCAAGCCAAACACAATTACAAAGTATAGAGTTTGTTAAGCATTTAGGTAAAGTTGTATTTATTGGAACAGCAACAAAAAATGTGAACTTTGATCCAAAACTGTTTGAACAAATACTTAGGAAAGAAATTATTGTTACAGGATCTTGGATGTCATACTCAGCTCCATTTCCAGGTTATGAATGGACAGCTGGTTTAAATTACTTATCGCAAGGTAAAATAGATGTAAAACCTTTAATTAGTGAAGTCTTTACTTTAGAAGATAAAAGTAAACCATTTGATAGAATGATTGATAAAGAGTTACCTTCAATTAAGTACTTATATGAAATAAAATAAGTAATATAGGTAATAAAAACATCAATGCGTAAGATTTATTTCCAAGGAAATGGTGAGGTAAGTAGTATGTTTTGATGTTAAGAATAATGACTTACGTAATAATATAGTTTATTGATTTCTCGAAAAATCAATAAAAAATAGCCGTTTATGCTCGACCATAAACGACTAATGAAATATAGCATAGACTATACGCCTTAATTTTTACACTCAGCCGACCTTCCAAAGTTGCTGAGTGTTTTTTAATACTTAAATAATACCATGGGTGTATTTTGTTATCAAGAATAAAAGGTGACACTTAGATGTCATATTATATGTTTCACTTACCCCAACAACTCCTGTACAACAGCTACCATGTCATCGTGTATAACGATGTTTGCTGTAGCATCATAAGGTGTTTCGTCTTTGTTTATAATGACGAGATTTTGTCCTTCGAAGTTTGAGATCAGTCCTGCTGCGGGTTGTACGAGTAGGGATGAACCGAGTACTACGAGTGTGTCTGCTTCTCTTATTTTGTTTAATGCTTTGAATATTGTGTCTTGATCTAGCATTTCACCGTATAATACGATGTCTGGTCTAATGGTATGATCACATGATTCGCAATGGTGTAAGTGGTTATCAATAACATAAGATTTAGTATATGTTTGATGGCATTTCGTACAATAAAATCGATTTAAAGTGCCGTGCAATTCGTCTGTTTTTAGACTGCCGGCATTGCTATGAAGTCCATCTATATTCTGTGTGATGACACCGAGTGAACGATGGTCTTTTTCGAGTTGGGCTATCCATTGATGTACGATATTCGGTTGTTTATCGGTGAAGAGTAAATATTGAAAACAAAAGTCCATAAATCCTTCTGGGTCACTTTGTAAATAATCAGTGCTTAATAAATATTCAGGGGAATAGCCGTTTTCTGAGATTTGATCATATAATCCACCGAGTGAGCGGAAGTCAAGTATACCACTAGCAACCGAAATACCTGCTCCCGTAAAAAATGTAATATTTTGAGATGAATCAATGATGTTTTTAAGTTGTTGAATTTGTGTATTCACGTTTATCACTCCGGTTATAATGAATTACTTTTCTAAGTATTTAGGGAAGAATTCTGTATATAAATCAATAAATTTAAGATAGGCATCTTTAGATACATGTTCATCTACTTGATGCGCTTGGTCTACTGTACCAGGACCGTACATTATAAATGAGAAGTTCTCATCTTTAGAAACTAATAAATCAGATGCGTCGGTAACACCTGGCGATGCTTCAGTTGGAAGTGTTGTGTTTAAATGTTTTTCTCCCATTTTTACAGCTAACTCGATCAATGAATTTTGACCAGTTGTGTAAACAGGTGGTCTAGACATATACGTATCAATTTCAATATCTGTTTTATCTGTTTCTATTTGTTTTAAAATTTCATTGAAATATGAAATGAATTGATCATTATCATGTTCGGGAATCGTACGTATATTGAATTCCGACTCTGCATGTTCAGGAATTGAGTTAACTTGGTTACCACCATTGAAAATAGTCGCATTCATAATTGGTTCGCCAAGTAGTTTATTGGTTTGATTGAATTTCGTAAAGCCTTCATCTGCTTTATAAATAAATTTTACAAGCGGTGAAATGGCATTAAATCCAAGATGTGGCATTGAGCTGTGTGATGCTTTTCCTCGAGAAGTGATGCGAATATCCATTGAGCCTTTATGTGCATAAATAATTCTATCTTGGGAAGGTTCAGCAATAACGAGTGCTTCTACATCATCCATATATCCTTTGTCGTGAAATGCTTTTGCACCTTCACCAGCAATTTCTTCACCAGCCGTTGCAAGTAGACGGATTCTACCATGCTTTAATAAACCTTGATCATGTATGTCTATCATGCTGATAACAAGCGCAGCTAATCCAGACTTCATATCAGCAGAGCCACGACCAAATAAATTACCATCTACTTCAGTTAGTTTAAACGGATCATATGTCCATTTACTTTCATCACCAGCAGAAACGACATCCATATGTCCAGAAATACCTAGAATAGGACCATTTTCACCAATTTCAGCAACTAAATTTGCACGCGTTTCACTAATTTTAATGATTTCGGATTCGATGTTATGGTCTGCTAATAATTTCTGTAAGTACTCACATACTTCAATTTCATTATCATTAACAGATCGAATACTTACTATATCTCCTAAAATGTCTACTTTCTCTTGATCAGTAAATATACTCATAACCAAAACTCCATTTCTATATAGTTTTTATCTCAATTACTATTATATAGCTGAAATCTTATACTTTGAAATTAAACACATTGAGGAGATGGAGATATGTGAGTGAAGGATTTGATGAAAGTCGTGGCTTAATGTGTGAGTAAAGCCAAGAGAAAGCTGAAGTCATGGCTTAAGTACTGAATAAAGCCAAGAGATGGCTGAAGTCGTGGCTTAAGTACTGAATAAAGCCAAGAGATGGCTGAAGTCGTGGCTTAATGTGTGAGTAAAGCCAAGAGATAGCCGAAGTCGTGGCTTAATGTGTGAGTAAAGCCAAGAGATAGCCGAAGTCGTGGCTTAAGTGCAGAGTAAAGCCAAGAGATGGCTGAAGTCGTGGCTTAATGTGTGAGTAAAGCCAAGAGATGGCTCAAGTCTTGGCTTAAGTTATGAATAAAGCCAAGAGATGAGTAAAGTCATGGCTTAATGTGTGAGTAAAGCCAAGAGATTATAAAAGATGTGAGTTAAAGGCTGAACAAACTCACATCTTTCCCAAATATAAACTTCTAGACAAACTGAATTATTACATTACTATCAGCATCATCTTACTTTCGATACCATTCTTTAGCATTTTGATAAAATATTTTATGAGCTGCGGCTTCGTCAAATGTATCTTGAACGAGTTGGATATCTTCAGAAGTAAAGCGTTTAGGTGCACGTGTTGATGGTAAATCTGTACCAAACATTAGTGCATCTGGATTAGCATGATAAATTTCTTTCAATGTATCTTGTACATTTAAATCAACTCTACTGAAACCTGTTGCTTTTACATGAACGCCTTTGTCGACTAATCTTAAAAGGTTTGGAAGACCTTCCTTAGACAGACCGAGGTGATCAATGGATACGGCTGGTAAAGATAATATCGTTTCTTCAATGTCTGGTAAATTTTTTGAATCAATATACAATTCACTGTGCCATCCTACTAAGTCATGTACACGTTTCGCGAAATCACTTAAATGTGCTAAGTCCTCTGATCCACCACGTTTAACATTAAATCTTAAAGCACGAACGCCTTTGTCATTCAAAGAAACAATTTCTTCATCTGAAACACTATAAGGCAATTGGGTCACTCCACAGAATTTAGGACCTAAGTCACTTAGTGCTTTAAGTAAATATTGTTGATCAAACCCTTGAAAAGAACCGGATACAATTGCACCACCAGCAATATTCATATTTTGTGTTTCTTCTTGATAATCCTCAGTTAGATAACTCGGTGGCATATAGCCGTTATTCTCTTTTACTTCATAATTAAAATCAATAATATGAAAATGTGCATCAAAAATCTTCATCAAAAATTCCCCCTTTTAAAATCACTATACTATACGAGAAACAAGTTAAATAATATCAATTCATTATGATAGGTTATTTGGAAACGTTATAGAAAAACATCACAATTGTTGTTTTTAAAATATAAAATCATTAAAGAAGTTAATTTGTAAATAAAAACGTTTATAAAATAAGTTTGACAAAACTAGTAATGATAACATTTTAAAAAATATTTTAAAATTTTTTCAAAAATAACTACCATTAGTTAGGTATAAATAGTATAATATGTAAACTTGAGTGAAACATAATTAACAACAGAATATTTATAAATAGTGAAGGGAAAAAGAAAGATGAGAAAAATAAAACGGGATCTTAAATTTTCTATTAGAAAGTTCAAAGTAGGTATTGGTTCAGTTGCAATCGGGGCGATATTTTTAATCTCTAGTAATGGAGAAGTAGAAGCAGCTAAACTTACGAACGAAAGCCAAACGACAATTAAGGGTACAGAGCAACAAGAAAGTAAACAAGAAGAAGTAACGGGAACAAAACAGGGAAATGAACAGACGATACAAGATACAGAGCAAGTAGAAACAAAAGAAGTACCAGAAGTGCAAGAATCTGAAGTTCAAGAACCGGTAGCAGAAGAGTCGCAAGAAACAGAAGAATCACAGCAAGTTGAAACGGCTGCTACTAAAGAAATAGAAACGACAGATGTTAATGAAAAACAAGAAGCACCAAAAGAACAAGAACCAAAAGAAACGCTTAATGAAGAAACAGAAGTGTCAGAACCAAAGGGAACTGAAACAAAAGAAACAATTACAGATACAAAACAGGGAACAGAAGAACAAAATTCATCTCAAGTAAGTAATAAACAAGAAGTACAAGAACCTAAACAAAAGCAATCAGAAACACCAGTAAGTAAAGAACAAGAAGTTTCTGAAACAACAAAACCGGAAAAGTCAGAAACAAACACTCAAGTAAGCAATACAACTCAACCTGAAGTGACAGAAACGAAGACTACTAAAAAGGTCGCAAGTGTTAAAGCGAATACGCAAAGTATGAAAGTAGCTAATGTAGCTGCTACAAACGCAGATAAATCTAACACATCAACAGTAACAAAAGATAATTTCACAGATTATTTCAAGTTAAACGGGGATGCAAAGTACGATAAAAATACTGGCATAGTAACTCTAACTACAGATGAACCAAGTAAAAAAGGTAGTTTTTCTTTAAATAGTAAAATTGATATGTCCCAAAGCTTTAAATTAAAAGGGAAAGTAAATTTAGGGAATAAGAATGCAGCTAATAAAGGTGCTGATGGAATCGGTATTGTATTCCATCCAAATTCGATTAACGATATAGGTTCATATGGTGGAGGACTTGGTATCGGCGGACTGCCTAAAGCATTTGGATTTAAGTTAGATACTTGGTATAACGGATCGGGAGAAGCTACATTTGTACCAGACCCTGAAGAATTTGGTAAAAATCGTACAAAAACAATGGGGGCATTCGTATCTACAGATAAAAGCAACATGGCAGTTACAGATGAAGATACAATGCAATTTGTTGGTGGACCAATTCAAAATAAATTTACTGATATATTAGTCGAATATGACGGTAAAACAAAAATAATGAAAATTACGTATACAGATACTCAAAATAAGTCTTACGATTTCATTAAAGATATGACTGAATATATCGATCCTAATCAAAGTTATACGCTAGCTTTATCAGGGTCTACAGGTGCATACACAAACAGACAAGAATTCCAAATTACCGAATTTACATATGTAGCAAGAGGTGTTGCTAATGTGAAATATGTAGATAAAGATACAGGAAAAGAAATAGCACCTGCGATTGAGTATGAAGGTGATATTAAAGGGAAAGCAACAATAGATAATAAAAAGAATGCTTTATATAATCAGGGGTATGATTTTGTAAATGTGACAGCATCGTATGAAACTCAATTTGATAGACAAACAGATACAGTAACGTTTACAACAAGTGGTCAAAATATTGTATATTACTTTGTTAAAGCAAACGGACAAGTTATTTCTAAGTATGTAGATGAGAATGGAAACAAAATTCAAGAACCAACAACTTTAAAAGGCAAAGTAGGAGAAGACTATAGTTCGACACATCCAAGCGAAATAGAAGGATATGATTATTTAAGAACAGAAGGCAACCCAACGGGAGAATATTCAAGAGATAATCAAACAGTGACGTACGTGTATCAAAAAGCAGACGGTCATGTAACAGTGAGATATGTAGATGAGAATGGAAACAAAATTCAAGAACCAACAACTTTAAATGGCAAAGTGGGAGAAGATTATAGTTCAACACATCCAGAGCAAATCAATGAATACAATTATCTAGAAACAGAAGGTACCCCAGAGGGTAAATATTCGAGAGACAATCAAACAGTGACGTACGTGTATCAAAAAGCAGACGGTCATGTAACGGTAAGATATGTAGATGAGAATGGTAATTCGGTACAACCAGATACAGTATTGAATGGCAAAGTAGGAGAAGACTATAGTTCGACACATCCAAGCGAAATAGAAGGATATGATTATTTAAGAACAGAAGGCAACCCAGATGGTGAATATTTAAGAGACAATCAAACAGTGACGTATGTGTATCAAAAAGCAGACGGTCATGTAACAGTAAGATATGTGGATGAGAATGGAAACAAAATTCAAGATCCAACAACTTTGAATGGCAAAGTGGGAGAAGATTATAGTTCGACACATCCAACTCAGATTAATGAATACAATTATCTAGAAACAGAAGGTAACCCAGAGGGTAAATATTCGAGAGACAATCAAACAGTGACGTACGTGTATAAAAAAGCAGACGGTCATGTAACAGTGAGATATGTGGATGAGAATGGAAACCCAGTACAACCAGACACAGTATTGAATGGCAAAGTAGGAGAAGACTACACTTCAACGCATCCAGAACAAATCAATGAATACAATTATTTAGGAACAGAAGGTAATCCAACGGGAGAATATTTAAGAGATAATCAAACAGTGACATATGTGTATAAAAAAGCAGACGGTCATGTAACGGTGAGATATGTAGATGAGAATGGCAACTCAGTACAACCAGATACAGTATTGAATGGCAAAGTAGGAGAAGATTATAGTTCAACACATCCAGAGCAAATCAATGAGTACAATTATCTAGAAACAGAAGGCAACCCAACGGGAGAATATTCAAGAGATAATCAAACAGTGACGTACGTGTATCAAAAAGCAGACGGTC
>NZ_JAJNIL010000010.1:0-135060 GCF_022386455.1 Mammaliicoccus sp. I-M35
TTGGTTAAGCCAATCACTCTGAAGTACTTTCAGTACTCAATTATTGGAATTAACGTTGACATATTGTCATTCAGTTTTCAATGTTCATTTTGTCTCACAAGAAACTATTATACACACTTCTTAATTCGAAGTCAACAACTTTTTAAAATTAATTTTCAAAGTGTTTTGATGTTTTATTTATCTCTCGCTCACAAGATATAACTATACACGCTAAATACCCTTTACTCAAGTATAAAAATTACACCAAAACACTCAATACTCTCAATTATACTTAATTCTCAACATATTCTTTTAGTTTTTCGTATATTTTTTCAGCATCTTTATATCCTTGTTTGTATAAAGCATCTAATTTTCTAGGATTTTTCTCGATTCTATCAACAGATAATGAATCAGAAGGTCTGATAACAAACAAATTACCTTTCTCTTCTTCCGCTTCTATCCATTCTAAAGTCTGATTATAATGTTTATATCTAATTGCCATTAAGTGATTTATTTTAGGATATGCTTTCAATCTGAATACTTTTGAAAATTTACTTTGTTTTTTGCGATAGCCTTTCGGTCTTGTCAAAATCAAAACATTTTTCTTATAGCCTTCTTCAATTGCTTTATCAATTGGAATAGGATTGACGATACCACCATCTAATAAAGTATGACCTTTATATTGAACTGGGTTGGCCATCATTGGTAAAGAACTTGTTGCCTCTAGAGCAGTCAATATAGAACCTTCTGTTTCTTTCTTATTGAAATAAACCGCTTCTCCTGTGTCACAGTCTGTCGTTACAACAACAAACTCTTCCTCTGCTTGATCAAACTTTTCAAAGTCAAAAGGTTCCAAGTAAGTTGGTATATGATGATACACAAAGTCCATACCAAATATCTCTTTATTTTTTACATAATTTGATAGCGAAATATAGCGCTTATCTTTAATGTATTTAGTTGTAACACGATGATTGCGTCTAAATTGTCGAGATATATAACTTGCAGCCATAGATGCGCCAGCAGAAACGCCAATATTATATTTAAAATACAAATCTTTCTTAATGAAGAAATCTAGCACACCTGCTGTGTACATACTTCTCATTCCGCCACCTTCTAATATTAATGCTGTGTCTTTTATCATAGTTACACTTCTTTCTATATTATTAGTTGAATGAAAGCGAGGCTGAGACATTCTTCATTGTCCCAGCCTCAATTATAATTATTAAATTTCTGTTCTTCCAGTTATAGCTTTCGAAAGTGTTACTTCATCAGCGTATTCCAAATCTCCACCTACTGGTAGACCATGTGCTAGTCTAGTTGTCTTAATGCCAATCGGTTTAACGAGTCTAGATATATACATTGCTGTTGATTCACCTTCTATATTAGGATTAGTCGCTAATATAATTTCTTCGATTTCATCATTCTTCAATCGTTCTAATAATGAAGGAATATTAATATCTTCAGGTCCAATACCTTCCATTGGAGATATCGCACCATGTAATACATGGTATAACCCTTTATATTCACGCATTTTTTCCATAGCTATGACATCTTTAGAATCTTGAACAACACACACAACTGAACGGTCTCTTTGTTTATCTTGGCATATATGACAAGGCGAAACATCCGTAATGTGTCCGCAAGTTTCACAATAAGTCAGTTCTCTCTTAACATCTACAAGAGATTTGGCAAAAAGTACAACGTCGTCTTCCTTCATATCTAATACGTGGAAAGCTAAACGTTGTGCAGTCTTCGGACCTATTCCCGGCAATTTCATAAAGCTATCGATGAGTTTAGATATTGGTTCTGGGTAGAACATCATTACATCATTCCAGGAATGTTTAGACCTTTTGTATGTTTACCTAAACGATCTGCTGTTACATCATCTGCTTTAGATAAAGCGTCATTTGTTGCTGCTAATACTAAATCTTGTAGCATTTCAATATCTTCAGGGTCTACTACATCTTCTTTAATGATAACGTCTAATACTTCTTTATGACCAGAAACAACAACTGTAACCATTCCGCCACCAGCTGTTCCTTCAATTCTTTCTTCTTTTAGCTTTTCTTGTTCCTCAGCCATTTTCTTTTGCATTTTTTGCATTTGTTTCATCATTTGTTGCATATTTCCGCCACCGCGCATAATTACGTCCTCCTAATTTCTAATTTATACATTTAAGGTTATTAATTTTTGTCATATTTATTATACATGCCTTTAGAGGCGATGTCATGTATTACTCATCCGTAACATGTACGGTATCTTCACCAAACAACTCTTGAGCTTTCTTTACAACATCCGCTTCTTCTGGTTTTTCTTCTTGCTCAACTTCACCTTGAGCCGTATTCGCTTTTTTAGATTGAATATACTGTTGACGAACTTGTAACCATTGTGAATTTGGTACGCCAACGACCTTTACATTCTTATTAACAATCTCACATACAATCGCTTCGATATGATTTCTTTTTTCATCATTCTTATTCACGATTTCACAATGAATATCTTCATCAAATTTCACAAGCACATGATCTTCACTTGCTGCAACAGGTTCCGAGTTTAAGAGCAGACTGACTAGCGCTCTTTGTTCTTTCTCTTTAACCGATTCTATCACTGCTTGCCATTTTTCTTTAAGTAAATTCAAATCATCACGATTAGCGTGGTCAAGCACACGTTCGATTTGTCGAATTGAGAAGACATGCTTAGATTGTTTACGAGCGATATTTTGTTTATTTTCAACTGGTTTAGCCTTTTGACTGACGCCGTTTTGAGCTAGTTGCTGAATCGTCGCTTCAAGCTGTTGGATTTTATCCATCACTTCACTAGAGCCAGCGTTTTGGTTTGAACTGACAGATGCTGTTTGTCCACTATTATTCTGATCAATTAATTCTGTTAACTTAACGATGAGTATTTCTATATGAACATTCTGGTTAATTGCAAATCTCATTGAAACTAATGTGTCGTTAATACAATCAATCATTTTGTACATTGTATTTAAGTCTACTTGATTCAGTGCGTGGTCGTCATCAACTTGTTCAGTAGTCTTAGCGACAATTGAATCTCTTATGAAATAAATCATATCATTTACAAGTCTATTCACTTCTTTACCAGCAGCTATAAATTCATGATATCTAGTAAAAGCTTGTTTAATATCTTTAGCCACCATGTCTTTAAACAAAGCATTTAAAGCCGCTTTATCTACACTACCCGTTACATTCAAAGCATGTTCAAGTGATAAATGACCATCTCCAAACGCGATTGCTTGGTCCATGATACTTAATGCATCTCGCATACCACCTTCTGAAACTTGAGCGATAAATGCCAAAGCTTCTTCTTCGTAGGTAATGTTCTGCTCATCTGCGACAAACGCGAGTCTACTTTCTATTTCACCAGAATGGATGGCTTTAAAATCAAATCTCTGACATCTAGATATAATAGTAGGTGGTATCTTGTGAGGTTCAGTAGTTGCGAGTATAAAAATAGCATGACTTGGTGGTTCTTCAAGTGTCTTTAAAAGTGCATTGAAAGCACCTGTTGTAAGCATGTGCACTTCATCAATAATATAGACTTTAAATTTAGATTCACTTGGTGCATATTTTACTTTATCTCTAATATTACGTATTTCATCTACACCGTTATTACTGGCAGCATCAATTTCAATGACATCTGAATTTGTTCCTTGTGTAATGCCTTTACAAATCGCACATTCATTACAAGGTTCCCCATTCGTATTCTCTGTACAGTTAATTGCTTTAGCGAAGATTTTAGCAATACTTGTCTTACCAGTTCCACGTGGGCCATTAAACAAGTAAGCATGTGATTGCTTTTCTTTTTGGATGGCGTTTCTTAATGTTTTTGTGACATGTTTTTGACCGACAACATCCGCAAATGATTGTGGTCTATACATTCGATACAAAGCCTGGTAGTTCAAAGTGGCACCTCCAAAATTTAATAAGATATTGGCTATATTATATCATGAATCAATAGGTACACCCTATTATTAATTATCAAAAGCTTCTGGGTAGTGAACAGTGCCTTTAATTTCTTTTGTTGGGTGATCCCATAAATATTTAAACATGAAATTTTCATCTGGCACTTCAAATGGTGGGTATATATTAAACTCTGAAGCTGCATGATAACCTAATTTATGATAATAAGCAGCATGACCTAGCACGACTACACCGACATAGCCATTTTCATAAGCTCTATATTCTAAAGCTTCTATTAAAGCTTTCCCTATTCCTTTGTTTTGATACTCTGGCAAAACGGAAACAGGTGCAAGCGCTAATACTGTATGCGTTTCTTCATCAGAACTAACGGTCACTTCTGACATCATAGCATGACCCAGAATTTTGCCTGATTCTGTCTTCGCTACAACTTCAAGTTCTGCATTATAATTCATTGATTTTCGTATTTTACCGATTAATTCGTGTTCTGTTCCATCAGAATAACGTTCATTTTCGAATGCTGATTTAACGACTTCTTTAGCTAATTCATATTCCGATTCTATAATCGTTCCAATTAGTAATTGCGTCATGTATAAAATATCCCCCTGATATTAGAAAAAGGGTGACCGCGGTCACCCTTTTGAATTTATATATAATTTGATAAGTTTATAAAATTTAAAACCGTGCACCTTTGCTTTGAACAAACATCACAAGCGTTACCTCAGTCGTTAGCTAAACTTCGGCTACCCTACGGCACATACAATGATCCACTTAATGCTGCTTCCTTCCGGACCTGACATGATTCATGGGTTTGTATTGCATAGGACCGACGTCTTCAGACACCACGTGCTGAGGGCAGACCTCACAATAATATGTCCGCGGCAAAGGAATTCAGTCTTGCATAAGCGGATTTCAAGTACAGGGAACCGCTACCTCCCCACTTAGCACGGCAATATATATACTACAACAAAATGTTACGATTTGGCAAGAAAAAACTACTTCAATCAAAGTGTTTTATGAATCACCCTGCGAGAAAAATCTACAAACTTGAATTCCGTCGCGATATGCCTTGAAATAT
This sequence comes from Mammaliicoccus sp. I-M35, assembly GCF_022386455.1. Classification (NCBI taxonomy): domain Bacteria; kingdom Bacillati; phylum Bacillota; class Bacilli; order Caryophanales; family Staphylococcaceae; genus Mammaliicoccus; species Mammaliicoccus sp. I-M35. Next base: position 4,999 of record NZ_JAJNIL010000010.1, read on the forward strand.
TATATTGAAATTTTTCTGCATTATTAAGATACACAGTACCTCTAACCGTTGCTGTATAAGGCGGGTTCAACTTTCCAAAATATAATATTTCATTCTCAGTCATCTCTTCAAATGTAATAGACTTATTCGAGTAACTGATTTCTACATTCATTTCTTGTTCAATAAATTTATAGATAGATTCAGCTGCAACTTCTTTAGTGAGTTGAGGAATAACCTGACATATAAAGTAATCCTCATCCATTATACGCACAGCGTCATCTTTTGTTCTTGTTCTAATGACATGCCACAACTTATCTTGATCTCTTAATTCAAGAGCATGTTGAACGACAGGAACGTCTTTAGCATCTATGACCTCAAGTAATTCAACTTTAGTTTCATAATCAAGTCCTAAACGTTTATTAATTTCTTGAAAACTCACCATTTCCGATATTGGAAATTGAATAACATCTTCATATATAACGACAGACCCTTTGCCTCTTAACTTTTGAATATAACCTTTTTCTTGCAATAAATTTAAAGCTTTCCTTACAGTCTCTCTAGAAGTTGAATATATCTTTGTTAATTCATTTTCTGAAGGTAGTTGCTGTAAATGAGCATATTCACCATTTAAAATTTTTTCACAAATAGATTGGTAGATTTTCATATACTTGTTCATGCGTTCACCTCTATACCTTCAACATCAATTAGTCACCACTTACTTTTACGACAAAAGCATCGAATGGTTGCAAAGCGTTACCATTTAAATCATTATTTGCAATCATGATTTCACCCTCTAAATCGATATCTTCTGGGATATCAACGATTTGATCAGAGTAGTTTGCAACAACTAACCAAGTTTCATTATTTAAATGTCTCTTGTAAACGAACAGCTCTGGATGCTCCATATGAAGTGGTTCAACTTCTCCATACGTTATCACATCGTGTTCATGACGTAATTGTATTAACTTTTGATACGTATAGAAAATAGAATTTTTATCTTCCAATACCGCTTCAACATTAATATGCTTATAATTTTCCGGGATACCAATCCATGGTTCTCCAGTTGTAAAGCCTGCCTCAGCATGCGCATTCCATTGAATAGGCGTTCTAGAATTATCTCTAGATTTCTGACCTATTACTTTCATAATCATTTGTTCATCCATACCGCGTTCTTTCAATAATTTGTATGCATTAAGCGATTCGACATCTTTATATTGATCAATATCCGTGAAACCTGGATCTGTCATGCCAATTTCTTCACCTTGATAAATATATGGCGTACCTTGAAGCATGTGTAATGATATCGCGAGCATCTTAGCAGATTTAACTCTTTCTGCTTCTGTATCATCTTTACCGAATCTCGTTACGACTCTAGGTTGATCATGGTTACACCAGAAAATAGCATTCCATCCGTTACCTTTTGCGATGTTCACTTGCCAATCCATCAATATACGTTTCAGCTCAAGAAAATCAAATTTCATATCTGACCACTTTTCACCATCTTTATAATCTACTTTTAAATGATGAAAATTAAATACACTACTTAACTCATGACGTTCTGGATTTGTATATTTAATACAATTATCAATCGTTGTTGATGACATTTCTCCAACCGTCATAATATCTTTATTGCCAAATGTTTGTTTGTTCAACTCTTGTAAATACTCATGGACTTTTGGTCCATCTGTATAAAATTCTTTACCGATTGCTGTTGAATTTTCGAAAGCACCTTTGGAAATTAAGTTAATGACATCAAATCTGAAACCATCTACGCCGAAATCAATCCAATAATTAATCATTTCATATATTTCAGCCTTTAAATTGTCATTCTCCCAATTTAAATCAGCTTGAGAAACATCAAATAATCTTAAATAATAACTTTCTGTTTGTTCATCATAAGTCCAAGCGTTACCACCGAACTTAGACTCCCAGTTCGTTGGCGGCTCTTCTTTAGTGCCTTCTTTCCAAATATAATAATCACGATACGGATTATCTTTAGACTTGCGAGATTCTACAAACCAGTGATGTGATGTCGAAGTGTGATTAATCACAATATCGAGCATCACTTTAATACCTAAACTGTGCGCTTCATCTAGTAATGTTTTGACGTCTTCCTTTGTACCAAAATCAGGATTAATTTGATAATAATCACTAATATCGTATCCATTATCGTTCATTGGTGATTGATAAATTGGCGTTAACCAAATGTAATCTACACCTAACGTTTGTAAATAAGGTAATTTTTCTATAATACCTGGTATATCACCTTGTCCATTTCCAGTCGTATCATTGAATGACTTTGGATAAATTTGATAAACAACGGACTTCTTCCAATCTGAAACTGCCATATAGGTATACTCCTTTATTTATATATATATTATTCTTGAACCATTTCTTTAGCTTTTTCATTAGCAAAGTTTGAAAGCACAATCGTTAGTATAGCTGGTAACACTACCGCAATCAATGTCGCAATACCGAACACACCCCAATATTCTCTTTCAATAGAAATAATTGCAGGAACGCCACCTACACCAACTTTACCGATAACACCTGCAGCTCCTATAAACGCGCCTAGTATACTAGACGAAATAATTGCTGCAAAGAACGGATATTTCAATGGTAAGTTGACACCGAACATTGCTGGTTCAGTTACACCTAAGAATGCTGAAATACCAGATGTAGCCGCTAAACCTTGTTCTTTAATCATCTTACGTTGTTTATATACTACCCAAGCGCCGAATGCTGCTGAACCTTGACAAATATTAGATATTGCCACGATTGGCCATAAGTACGTGCCGCCTAAAGGACTTCCTATGAGTTGGAAATCTACTGCTAAGAACATATGATGTAATCCTGTAATAACAAGTGGTGCATAGAATAATCCATACACTGCGCCACCTAACCAGCCAGCACTTTCGAAAATTGCTTTAATACCGTTCGTAATTAACGTACCTAACTCTAACGCTAATGGACCAATAACGATAAATGCTAAAAATCCAGTAATTAATAACGCTACAGGACCTACTACGAGCATTTTGATAGAATCATGTACACGTTTAGCTAAGAATTTCTCAATAATAGATAATACCCATGTTGCAAATAATATCGGTAATACTTGACCTTGATAGTTTAATTGCTTAATTTCTAAACCAAATATGTGCCATACAGGAATTTCACTCGATTTGCCGCCACCTAAATCATACTGAGAAGCAAGCTGCGGATGTAACAAGATTAAACCTAATACTAAACCTAGAATTGGGCTACCACCAAATACACGCATAGCTGACCAACCAATTAAAGCCGGCAAGAAGATAAATGCGGTACTTGCGATAACGTTAATGATGTTTGCAAAGTCAGCAAGCCATGCATATTGTTGAACAAGTGACTTAGCACCAAATAATTTTTCTGCTGTTAATACATTGTTTAAACCTAATAGTAAACCTGCTGTTACGATTGCAGGTAAGATTGGAATGAATACATCACCCAACAATTTAATTAAACGTTGAAATGGATTCATCTTCTGTTCAGAAGCTTTCTTCACGTCATCTTTCGAACTTTCTTCAACACCTGTTTCTTGTTGAAAAATTTTATACGCCTCATCAACAGTTCCCGGTCCAATTACGATTTGAAATTGGTTGTTTGCTGAGAAGGACCCCTTCACTAAATCTATTTGATCTAATGCATCTTTATTAACTTTACTTTCATCATTTAATACAAGTCTTAACCGTGTGACACAGTGGGTTGCGGCATTTACATTGTCTTGCCCACCAATAGCATCAATAATCTGCTTTACATCTTCTCTATTCACAGCCATTAAACTCACTCCCCTAACTTTATTTAGTTGAATTATAACTTGTATATACAAGTATGTAAAGGCTTACAATTAATATTATATAAATAATGTAGTATGATTGTGTAAAGGAGGTTTTTCATATGTCTTTTTTAACACATGAATATATCGATCATGACAACGTTGCACTCGATTTTGCAAAAGGAGATTCCATCATTTTCACAAACCATCATCACGAAAAAATATTTGAATCAGCAAGTTTAATTAAATTGCCTATTATGATTTATATTTATGAAAGCACGACTCAAGAAGATAGAAAAGCACTCGTTCAAATCAATGATAAAGTTGGCGGCAGTGGTGTTCTAAAAAATATGGATATCGATCAACTGAGCATTCAAGATTTAATCTACTTAATGATCGTTGTTTCAGACAATACGGCAACGAATACATTAATCGATCATTTCGGACTTCAACATATTAACTTATTTATTCAAGAAACATTGCAATGTGAACAAACGCAGTTAAATCGTTATATGATGGATGCAGAAGCAATAAGTGAAGGGAAACAGAATACAACGTCTTCTCAAGATATGATTCATATACTACGCTTTATTGCAGAGCATAAACATCATCAAGACATGATGAACATCATGAATGACCAACATTTAAACGATAAAGTTTCAATCTATCGATCATTTTACGAAGATACACTTAATTTCCACTCTAAGACAGGGGAGTACGACAACGTTGTCAATGATGTAGGTATTATCCAACATGAAGGCGAGTTATATTATTATTGTTTCTTATCCAACACAAATAAACCCAAAAAGGCGATCGATTTCTCTCACCAATTTGGGTCATATATTATTCAATCTATATTAGATATTTGATAAACGTGCAGCTTTAGCTAATATCTTTTGATAATAACTACCTGATAACTTAATGATTTCGATACTTTTCGGTGTATGTGGTGCATGAATCATCATGTCTTCTCCCATGTATATACCAACATGTGATAAAAAGCCTTTATCTTCTGGTTTACTGAAGAACAGTAAATCACCTGGCAAAAAGTCATGTGATGCTATTGAAATATCCGTCATTGCTTCATATTGTTCATCAGCATCTCGGGGGATGTGGAAGTTTTGACTTTTGTACATTTGGAAACATAATCCCGAACAATCATAACCATAACTAGACATCCCTCCCCATAAATAAGGTAAGTCTAAAAAGCGCTTCGCATTTTCAATGACACCTGTCATCGTGCCAATTTCGAATGCACCAGATTCATCACTGAATTCTACATCATTCGCACTAATAAGACCCTTGCCTTCAGGTGTATCAACTTCAATAAAAGGCTCATCTTGCTTAATAATAGGTAAAATCGTATTAAATGACAGAATTTGTTTCGTAGTAAAATCTAAATTAAACAATGTCGTCTTAGGTACATTAACACGAAGGCGTGGATGTGTATCGTACGCCTTCATCTCACCTAATTGACTCGTCGGAATAAACCCTGGATATCCCTTTGGATTCTGTTTAGACGGTTGCTCTAAACAGATAACGTAACTCCAGCCATCTTGTTCTTCTACGACTTCTATTTTTTCGCCATAAAGAATTTGCGTATCTATTCTACTATCTTCCGTAAAAGATAATTTCTGTTCTAAATTAAGTTCAAGTAACCAACGTTGAATATCTGCTGGATACATGATACCGTCTCTATCAATTTCTCTAGCTTTATCAAAGCTTCTCCATATTGTCCCGACATTTACTCTGCAATATTTAATCATGAGCTCACCTTCTTATATAAAGATTCACGATCTATTCCTAACCCTGTACCTTCTGAAACGGTTACTTTAGCACCTTCATAAGTAATACCACCATCAACTTGTCGCTCAACTACCATTAAAGGTGCATCAAAATCAACACGATTCACTTGTTCTGCTGCCAAACTAAAATGCAAAGCTGCCGTTACAGATACATGTGTTTCCATCATACATCCAACCATGCAAGGTATCGCTTCACCTTTAGCAATATCATGTATTTTTAAAGCTTGATGAATACCACCAGTCTTCATCAGTTTAATATTCCATATATTTGTCGCACCAACTTCTACAAGTCTCTCGGCATCATGTATACTAAATAATCCTTCATCTACCATTAAAGGTATTTTGAATGCTTGAGATAACTCACCTAGTACCTTATACTCATATCTTCCAACAGGTTGTTCAATACTTTCAATATTCAAATCTGCTTCATCAAAATGTTTCAATGCATGACGCGCACCTTTTTCATCCCATGCTTGGTTTGCATCCGCACTTAAAATAACCTCACTTGGCAAAGAAGATCGTAATGCTTGTAATCTATTTAAATCTGTAGAGACATCATCTTTACCCACTTTTATTTTCAAATGGTTAAAGCCATCTTCTACATATCGCAAACCATCTTCTACCATTTCGTCAGCATCATTTAGACTCACGGTATAACACGTTTCTAACGATTTATTTCCCGGGTTATGCTTGATATATTGATATAAAGGCAATTCTGCTTCTTGAGCTAATAAGTCATAAAGTGCGATATCTATTGCAGCTTTAGCACTTGTATTACCTACGATGACTTGATGAATTTCATCTAGTAAGTCTTTCGTTAATGGTCGATTAATTAATAGTGGCTTAAAGACTTCTTCAATCGCAGCTTCTATACCACCTTTTGTATCACCGGTAATAACATATGTAGGTACAGCTTCACCAACACCTATAACATCTTCATAATTCGTTTCAATAAATACATATATACTTTCAATAACCTCTACTGTTCTCAGTGCTGTTTTAAAAGGTTTCTTCAAAGGTGTTTCATATCTATAGTATTTTATATCTGTTATAAACATATAACTTCCCCTTTATTCTATAATTACACCTGACGCAATATTTAATATTTTATTGTCCACATCTAATGTAGCTTCTGTTCCAAACGGTATCGCAAAATGTGGTGTGCAATGCCCAATATTCAAATCATATGCTGCTGGTTTATTTAATGGCGTTACAAAATCATCTAACACTTCTTTCATCGTTAAAGATTTTTCCGGATTTTTAGGCTCGCTATCTGTGAATGGTCCGAAAATAAATCCAGAAGCATCATCTAACTTGCCAGCAGATTTAAGTTGTTGTAAAAATCCATCTACCTTATAAGGCACTTCACCAATATCTTCTATAAATAAAATTTTATCTTTAGTGTCGATTTCATATGGTGTGCCTAAACTTGAAACAAGTAAAGATAAACAACCACCAACAATTTCTCCTTCAACGTGACCACCAACTAGCGATTTAAACGTTAATTGATCTGTAGGATAAGACACAGCTTCACCATTAAATAACTGCTCAAAGCTCCCAATAGAAATTTCATTATAAGTATCGCCTATATCAGATGCGATCATAGGACCTTGAAACGTCACCAATCCCGTTTGTTGTCTAATAGCATTATGTAAACATGTTATATCACTATATCCCCATATAATTTTAGGGTGTGCTTTTACAAGATTATAATCAATACGTTCTACAATTCTAGGTGTACCATAACCACCGCAAGCACATATAATACCTTTCACTTCATCATCTTCTAACATGTCATGCAAACTATCTAATCGTTCATCATCCGTTCCCGCTAAATGACCATGAATGCGGTCTATATTTTTCGCTAGTTTAAACCGAATACCATATTTCTCTTCTAAAAGTTTCAACCCGTTCTTTAAATGCTTTTGGTTCGGCGGACTCGCTAATGCTACAACACCCACCACATCCCCTCTATTTAATCCCTTTGCTTTCATTAAGACACGACCTTTTATCAGAATATTCTTATATTATAGCAAAGTTGTTATCCATTTGTGAAAACAAAAGAAATTGTCACAAACGCATGAGTATATGAGGTTGGACATATGCGCGAGTTAGGTTGGATTTAGGTTGGAGTTAGGTTGGATCCCGGTCCGAGTATCTGTCATTATTCTGAATTGTGGTAATTAGAATTGGCTAACTTCCATTATTTCGAATTCTGGTAGTTAGAATGCTGTAACTTCCATTATTTCGAATTCTGGTAATTAGAACGCTGTAACTTCCATTATTCTGAATTCTGGTAATTAGAATCCGCTTACTTCCATTATTTCGAATTCTGGTAGTTAGAACTCGTATCCTTAGAGACATTTCTCGGAATTCTGTCCCTAACGACACCTCTTAGAGACATTTCTCGGAATTCTGTCCCTAACGACACCTCTTATGGACATTTCTCGGTATTCTGTCCCTAACGACACTTCTTACGGACATTTCTCAGAATTCTGTCCCTAACAGCACCCCTTATATCTATATCCCCTATATTTCCACCCTACAACTCAATCTCCACTCCGCGCCCAATTCCACATCCAACTATTATATTTTTTCACAACAAAAAAACACTGCCCACAAAAGTGGACAGTGTTCTTTATATATATAGTCTTGGATATTTTAAAATAATGGCGGAGGAAGAGGGATTCGAACCCCCGCGAGCCGTTAAGCCCCTGTCGGTTTTCAAGACCGATCCCTTCAGCCGGACTTGGGTATTCCTCCAAATAAGACATTATTTATCTTATAACATGCCATTACTGATGTCAACAAAAATCACAAAATTTAAATTGTAATTTTTTTCTTTAAGGATTCATCTACAGCTTTTGCAACTGCACGACCTTCTTTTATTGCCCAAACGACTAAACTTTGACCTTTTCTTGCATCTCCAGCTACAAATACTTTATCTTGATTTGTTCTGAAATCTTTTTCATTTGCTACGATTTTGTTTCGTTCAGTCTTTAAGTTGAATGAATGTGGTACTAAATGTTCTGTACCTTCAAAACCGATTGATAATAGGACTAAATCTGCTGGCCAATGACGTTCTGTACCTTCGACAATCACCATGCCGTCTTCAGTTTCTTCTAACACTTGCGTATAAAGACCGCGAATATTACCATTTTCATCAACATCGTAACGCATAGTTTGAATACCATATGCTCTTGGTTCGAATCCGAATTTTTCACGATATTCTTTATGCGCATAGTCTAACTTGAAAATTGGCATTGGTAATGGCCATGCTGTATTTTGTTCCATTTTATCTGTTAGTCTTACATATTTATTAAATTGAACGACTGATTTACAGTCATCTCTTAATGCTGTTGCTACGCAGTCAGCACCTGTATCACCCGCACCGATTACAATCACATTTTTACCTTTTGCTGTTATAGTTGGTTCGTCAATTTCTCCCATTTGTAATTGTGTTTGCTCTGTTAAATATTCCATCGCAAAATGTATACCGAAGCTCATACGTCCTTCCAATGGTAAGTCTCGTCCTTTTTGTGAGCCTGTACAAACAATAATTGCATCATACTGTTCATCTAGTTCCTCTTTCGTGATGTCTTTCCCCACATTAACATCTGTTTTAAAGACGATACCCGCTTCTTCCATTAATTTCACACGACGTTCGATAACCTCTTTATCTAATTTCATACTTGGTATGCCGTACATAAGCAAACCACCTGGACGATGGTTACGCTCATATACAGTCACATTATAGCCAAGTAAATTTAATTCTTCTGCAGCTGTTAAGCCTGCTGGACCACTACCGATAATGGCTACTTTTTCTTCTAAGCGCTGCTCAGGAAACTTAGGTTTCACAAGTCCCATATCATACGCTTCATCTATTATTGTACGCTCTATCCCTTTGATAGCGACTGAATCATTATTAATCGCTAAGACACATGAAGATTCACATGGTGCTGGACATACACGACCTGTAAATTCAGGAAAGTTATTTGTTTCTGATAATCTTGCATATGCTTCTTCATAATCTTTGCGATACACTAAGTCGTTCCACTCTGGTATATAGTTACCTATTGGACAACCTATTGTATCTCTACCGAATGATGAGCCTGTTTGACAAAATGGTGTTCCGCAATCCATACAACGCGCACCTTGTGTAGCTGCATCTTCTTTAGTAAAACGTTGTTGGAATGCGTCATATCCTTTAATTCTATCTTTTAACGGCAACTCATCAAGTTGTTGCTTAGGATACTTCATAAAACCTTTAAATTCACCCATAATATGCCCTCCTTCTTAATATACCGAAGCCAGTTCTTCTTCATCACCAATAGATTTTCGATCATCAAAGAATGCATTTAACAGTGCATCTTCTTCGTTTTCTAATTTGTGTAGTGAAATCTTCTGCATCATAAGTTTGTAGTCTTTCGGAATCACTTTAACCACTTTGTCTACAATTGTGTCAAATGACGCTAGCACTGCTTGTGCTTTTTTACTATTTGTATATCGAACATGTTCTTCTAACATGTGTCTTAAATTCGCAATTTCATCTGAATCTTTTAATGTTTCAAACTCTAAAGTGTCAAGTTCATTATCTTTTTTGAATGCTTCAACATCTGTTGGCAATGCGTAACATACACCACCACTCATACCTTGACCGAAGTTACGTCCTACATCACCTAAGATGACGACACGTCCACCAGTCATGTATTCTAATCCGTGGTCGCCGACACCTTCAACAACGACGTTAACGCCACTATTTCTTACACAGAAACGTTCACCAGCTCTACCGTTAATATAAGATGTTCCACTTGTCGCACCGTAGAAACAAACATTACCGACGATAATATTGTCTTCTCTATCTTCGTTAGGTGCGTTTAAGATTAATTTACCTCCGGATAAACCTTTACCAAAGTAATCGTTAGCATCACCCGTATGATGTAACGTCATACCTTTAGGCGTGAATGCACCATAACTTTGTCCAGCATGTTTAAACGTCTTAACACTAATTGTATCTTCTGGTAAACCAGTTTCACCGTGCACTTCTGTAATATAACTACCTGTAATAACACCAACATCTCTTTCAGTATTTCGAACGTTATAACTACCAACAAATTTTTCACCATGATCAATTGATGCTTTTGCATCTTCATATAATTTCGTTAAGTCGAATCCGACATCAAGGTGATGATTTTGATTCATAGAGCGGTATCTTTCACCTTCATTTACAAATAAAAGTGCCTCTAAATCAAGTTCTCTCGCTTTAGGATGAGAGTAATATCTGTTTGATACTGATAACAAGTCCGTTCTACCTACAAGTTCATCCATTGTTTTTAAGCCTAATGAAGCTAAAATCTCTCTTATTTCCTCGGCAATAAAATACATGAAGTTTACGATGTGATCTGCTTTACCTGTATATAATTTTCGTAAGTCGCCATTTTGAGTTGCAATACCAACTGGGCATGTATCTTTATGACATACTCTCATCATAATACAGCCAAGCACGACTAATGGTGCGGTCGCAAACGCAAACTCTTCTGCACCTAACGCACAAGCGAGCGCAACGTCACGACCAGTCATTAATTTACCGTCAGTTTCTAACGTTACACGTGAACGAAGACCGTTTAACATAAGTGTTTGATGTGTTTCAGATAAACCAATCTCCCACGGTAACCCAGCATGTTGAATACTCGTCTTAGGTGATGCACCTGTACCGCCATCATATCCACTGATGACAATTTTGTCGGCAAAAGCTTTTGCAACACCTGCTGCAATTGTACCTACGCCAGATTTAGAAACGAGCTTAACACTGATGTCTGCTTTTCTATTTGCATTCTTCAAGTCATGAATCAGTTGTGCTAAGTCCTCAATAGAATATATATCATGGTGAGGTGGTGGTGAAATTAATCCCACCCCTGGTGTTGAACCACGTACTTCAGCTACCCACGGATAAACTTTTGTACCAGGTAATTGTCCACCTTCACCAGGTTTAGCACCTTGTGCGACTTTAATTTGAATTTCTTTAGCATGTTGTAAGTAATCGCTCGTTACACCAAAGCGACCTGATGCGACTTGTTTAATAGCACTCATATAATTAGTGCCATCCGGCTTAATAATAAAGCGTTCTGGATTTTCTCCACCTTCACCGCTATTACTACGTCCACCAATTCTATTCATTGCTTCTGCTAAAGTTTGATGCGCTTCTTGAGAAATAGAACCGAAGCTCATTGCACCTGTCTTAAAGCGTTTCACAATTTGGTCAGCAGATTCTACGTCTTTTAAATCAATTGTGCGATCTGATTTAAAATCAAGTAAGTTTCTTAAGTGACTCATACGTTCACTATCTGCAGCTTCAGAATACTCTTTAAACATTTCAAAATTATTATCTCTACATGCATGTTGTAATAAATGAATTGTTTTAGGGTTGAATGCATGATATTCACCTTGTTGACGCCATTGGAAAGTACTACCTGAATTTAAATATTTAATCTGTTCAGATTGTCTCGCTTTATTCTCTTTATCAATCGTATCAATTGATATACCAGAAAGTTTAGACGGAGTACCTGTAAAGTATTGATCGATAACATCTTTACCTAAGCCAATTGCTTCAAAGATTTGTGCACCTTGATAACTTTGAACAGTTGAAATACCCATTTTAGCCATTACTTTAATGACACCAGCTGATAACGTTTGACTAAACGTATCAATATTTTGTTCAACTGTACCTTCAAGACGTCCCGCAGCAGTTAAGTCTTCAATCGTATAATGTGCTAAGTATGGCACAACAGCATTGGCACCATAACCTATTAATGTAGCTAAATGATGCACTTCACGACACTCACCAGAATATGCCACAATACTTGTGTCTAAACGTTGACCCGTTCTTATCAAGTGTTGATGAATGTGACTAACCGCTAATAATATCGGCATTGCAAACGCCGCTTCTAAATCTTCAACAGACTCATCTTCTAAGACAATAATCTCAGCACCATTTTTAACGGCTTTTGAAACTGTTTGCCCTAAGTCATCTAGAGCTTCTTTAAGTGAACCTGTGTAAGTCGTCGGAATCACCGCAACATTAAATTCACTTTCTTGAATTTGCTCAAGTTGCGCTTTCGATAATACTGGATGATTTAATTGAATTCTTCTCGTGTTATCTTGATGTGGTTGTAACAAGTTACCTTCTTTACCTAAGTAAACCAATTCACTTGTAACGATTTTTTCTCTATATGAATCAATTGGCGGGTTCGTTACTTGAGCAAAATGTTGTTTAAAGTAGTTAAACAATGATTCTGGTCTCGTACTCAACACGGCAACTGGCGTATCAAAGCCCATCGCACCAATTGGATCTTTCTTCTCACTCACAAGTTCTGACATATATTTATTAATTTCTTCTTTTGTATATCCGAAACGACGTTGTAATTGGAATAATTTTTCTTCTTCAACATGTGAAGGTGTCGCCACTGTATCATTTACGTTTAACGCTTTATGACTTACCCACTCATCATAAGGATATTCACTTGCGATACGTTGTTTTAATTCATCATTTTCGATAACTTTATTCTCTTTAAAATCCACTAATAAAAGTTTACCTGGGTTGAGTTGCCCTTTATAAACAACATGTTCTTCTTCAACGTCAATAACGCCTACTTCTGAAGAAAATATAATTTCATTTGAATCTGTAATTGTGTAACGACCAGGTCTTAAACCATTACGGTCTGTTAATGCGCCAAGTTTATCTCCATCACAGAAACTAATCATTGTCGGACCGTCCCAAGGTTCCATTAAATAACTGTAATATTCATAGAATGCTCTAATTTTAGGATCTTGTGTTTCGTTATATAACCACGGTTCAGGAATCAATAACATTGCTGCTTGTTCTGGAGGAATGCTTAAACTTAAGAACTCTAGTGCATTATCAACGATTGATGAGTCACTTCCTGATTCATCTAGCACTGTTCCAATCTTATCTTTTACATCACCAAAAATCGTTTCAATTAATCTATCTTGTCTTGCACGCATCCAGTTAACATTACCTTTAATCGTGTTAATTTCACCATTATGCATCAATAATCTATTAGGATGCGCTCTTTTCCAACTTGGAAATGTATTCGTACTAAATCTCGAATGTACAGAACCAAATTTAGAAACATAATCTTCATCTAACAAATCAATATATAAACCTTTAATTTGGTCTGAACGCAACCAGCCTTTATATACGATTGTACGTCTAGATAAACTTGCAAAGTATAAATCTAAATCTTGTTCATCGCCATATCTTTCAATTTGTTTACGCGCAATGAATAACGAACGATCAAAGTGTTCACTTGAATGATTTTCAACAAACACTTGTTGAATACAAGGCATTGTCGCTTCAACATGTTCTGCCAATACTGATGTATCTAATGGAACATCTCTGTATCCAATAACTTTTAATCCTTCTTCTTCAAAGTACGCATTAAACTTCTTTTCATGTTCACTGCCAGCTATTTTTTCATCAGTGAAGAACATACCTACTGCGTAATGTTCTTCTTCAGGTAAATTTAATTTTAATTTTTGTTTAAAATAGAGGTGAGGGACTTCTGTCATAATACCAGCACCATCACCAGTAATTCCGTCAGCTCCAACTCCACCTCTATGATCTAGCCTACAAAGCATTTCAATTGATTTTAGTACAATTTCATGTGACCTTTTGTTGTCCATATTGGCGTAAAAGCCAATCCCGCAAGCATCATGCTCGTCCATCGAATCATATAGGCCAAGTTGTCTTCTATCTTTCTTAAATGACATACGACATCACCTCAACAATAAATTTCAGAATCTTCAATAATTGATAGTCTATATCATACTTTACAAGGACTTATCTTAACAATATATAAAATAGATGAAATATATCTAAAAATTAGATAATATAAATAATGAGGTGTTGAATATGGAGATAAAACAATTAATTTATTTTAGAGAAGTTGCTTTAAGAGAGCATATTTCAGAGGCTGCGCTCGAGCTAGAGATTGCCCAATCTGCGGTCAGTAGACAAATCGCGAATTTAGAAAAAGAATTAAACACGACGTTATTTTTAAGAGAAGGCAGAAATGTAAAATTAACGGACAGTGGCGAACTCTTACTTACACAGACAAATAGAATTTTAAACTTAATAGAAGAAACGAAAGATTTATTTATACACCAAGAACATTCAGATAGACGTTCTATTAAACTCGCTTATACAGAAAGTTATGTATCACAAGCTTTACCGGCTATTATTAAGACTTACGAGCGAGATTTCAAAATAGAAGTTAGACCTATGATGATGACACCCTTAGAAATTGAAGAAGGCTTATTATCTCACCAAATAGATGTCGCGTTATGCGAACTTACACCGAAACTTACAAACAATAAACATACTATTAAACATACACTATTCGAAGAAACATATAATTTATACGTTCATAATAACAACGATTTATCAATGAACCCTAAACCGCCTTTATCACAATTGAGCCAGCAATACATTTACCATTTCAACACATTACCTGATCAAATATCACAATTAATACGTAAACATGCATCACAGAAGACTTACCCGATTTCAAATTTTGCGTTATTACGACAAACATTACTTTCTGAAAAAGGCGTACTCATCGTGCCAGATTATTTAAGTAATGGTATTGAAAATGAACAACTCACAAAAATCCCGTTAACACATACCGAACTTAAAAGAACGATTAACATTGTTTATCAAGACAATAATCAAAACAGTAAATTGAAGACTTTTATTGAACATACACGTTCTTTATTGCAAAGACAAGCAACGTATCATTAAGGAGGATATTTTCAAAATGGATTTTATCAATAGAACGACTGAAGAAATTGCTGCCGACTTACTTGGCGTCAAAATCATTCACGAAACAGACGATATCGTATATACAGGTTATATCGTTGAAACGGAAGCTTATGTTGGTAAACACGATCAAGCTGCTCATTCGTTCAATGGCAGAAATACTAAAAGCGTGAAATCTTTGTATTGCGAGGGTGGAACGATCTATGCACATTCTATGCACAAACAACTACTGATTAACTTTGTTACGCAAGTTGAAGGTGAACCTCAAGGTGTCTTAATTAGAGCGATAGAACCTGAACATGGTATTGAACAAATGTCTCTGAACCGTAACGGCAAAACAGGTATAGAATTAACTAATGGACCTGGCAAATTCACGCAAGCGATGCAAATATCTAAAGCATTAGATGGCACTAAACTTAATGCCAATTGCTTAAAAATTGATACAACAAATAGAAGATACCCTAAACAAATCGAACGATCAGCAAGAATCGGCGTACCAAATAAAGGCATCTGGACTGATAAACCTTTACGTTTCACAGTAGCAGGACATCCGTATGTCTCAAAAGCTAGAAAACGCGATTCACTACCTTGTGCTGAAACATGGAAATAATTGAAGTACACCTCTTATGTACGTATACTATAGTATGTTCAAATCAAAGAAAAATGATGGTGGCAAAACATGAATGACAAAATCAAACAACAATTAACGAAACCATTTAATGTTGCGATACTCATATTTATTGCATGCGTTATAATAGCCTATATTTTCACCCAACATAATGCGCAATATTACAAAACACCAATTGGTCAGATTACGGATATTACACATCAATCTTCACAAACAACGATTGACCAAAATAAAAATAAAGATACGTTACATAAAGAACAAATCCATTTAGAGATTCAGAACGGTCAGCATAAAGGAGACCGAATTACGATCCCTCATAAATACACGGATTCTTTAACGGATTCTGAGAAATACCATGTAAACGACCAAGTCCTCTTATCCTATAAAGGTAAAGAAGACACCACTATTATAAAAGGCTTAAAACGAGATGGCGCTGTCACATTAATGACTGGTTTATTCTTATTAACTTTACTTATCGTCGGTAGAAAATCAGGACTATATTCCATTATTTCACTTATTATTAATGTCACAGTTCTACTATTGATGATTGATTATTTCATGAAACATAATAATCATCACTTCTTTATATTAATGACGGCAACAGTTATATTCTCAACGATCGTATCCTTATTGCTCGTTAGTGGCTTTAAGCGGAGAACTTTTGTTGCGATAATTTCAACTTTATTAGGTACATTTTTAAGTATTGGTATCGCTCAACTTGTCATGTTGTTTACGAATGGTGACGGTGTTAAATATGAAACGATGAGTTTCTTAACGATTCAACCGACACAAATATTCCTAGCGTCTGTGCTCATAGGTTCACTTGGTGCGGTTATGGATGTTGCTATTACGTTAACAAGTTCCTTATATGAGATTAAAGCACAACATCCCGAAATTTCATTGAAACAATTGCGTCAATCTGGCACAAACATTGGTAAAGATATTATGGGTACAATGACGAATATCTTATTCTTCGCTTATTTATCTGGTAGCATTCCGATGATTATTCTTTACTTTAAAAATAGCAATACAATCACGTATACCTTATCCATGAATTGGTCATTAGAAATTACAAGAGCACTAATGGGCGGCATTGGTATTGTGATTACGATACCTATCACAATATTTGTTGCAATGATGTTCATGCAAAGAGAGGAGGCTAAATAATGACGACATTTATTTTAGCCAGTATATTACTCATTCTTATGATCATCGTTGGTGGTAAGAAAGGATTTAGATCGTTTGTAACGTTATTTTTAAACTTGCTGACGTTGTTTATTGCGTTATTACTCATCATTTATAAAGCGCCTATATTCATCGTATTAATCATCTTCTGTTTAATTATTACGTGTATTAACTTGTTCTATATTAATGCTTATAATACTAAGACAGTTGCTGCCTTTTTCGCGACCATTATATCTACGCTTATCTTAATAGGATTAATCTATTTCATTGTAGATATTTCAATGTTGCAAGGGTTCACTGAAGAAGAACAAGATGAAACGTATATATTTTCAATGAATGTAGGTATAAATTATGCCGAACTCATGGTATTTACAGTTGTATTAGCCGTAATCGCAGCTGTGATTGATTTAACAATATCCATTAGTTCTCCAATGTACGAACTATATGAAGCACATCCAAAAATATCATTGCAACAACTATTCAAGTCTGGCTTAACAATAGGAAGAGACATCCTATCAACAACAACTAATACAATTTACTTCGCCTATATAGGCGGACAAATCACGTTATTTTTCTGGTTTGGTAAATTAAATTACACCTTTGGCGAAATAATCAATGCTAAAATATTTGCAGCTGAAATCATAACCATTTTATTAGGCGGTATCGCTGTAAGTATCGCCATCCCAATCACCTCATTTATCACAGTGAGATTAATAAAAAAACAGCAACATAAAATATAGAAGAAAGCACCTTTTGACTCGGTCAAAAGGTGCTTTTGTTTGTATATATGAAGGGCTAACGATCTTGTTTGTGTTTCTTGAACGTTAGAATTTCTAACGATCTTGTTTTTCATTCTTGAGCGTTAGCGCCTAGTTTTCTCTCATTTTTTTAATTTTTTTGTCCGCTAACGATCTTGTTTACGTTTCTTGAGCGTTAGAATTTCTAACGATCTTGTTTTTCATTCTTGATCGTTAGCGCCTAGTTTTCTCTCATTTTTTTAATTTTTTTGTCCGCTAACGATCTTGTTTGTGTTTTTTGAGCGTTAGAATTTCTAACGATCTTGTTTTTCATTCTTGAGCGTTAGAGCCTAGTTTTCTCTCATTTTTTTAATTTTTTTGTCCGCTAACGATCTTGTTTGTGTTTCTTGAGCGTTAGAATTTCTAACGATCTTGTTTTTCACTCTTGAACGTTAGCGCCAGGTTTTCTCTCATTTTTTTAATTTTTTTGTCCGCTAACGATCTTGTCTGTGTTTCTTGAGCGTTAGAATTTCTAACGATCTTGTCTGTGTTTCTTGAGCGTTAGAAACCCTATATTCTACTATTAAATAGGTTCTAAATTACTTTCAATTTCTGCTCTTCTTGATTCTAAAAATCCTGGTAAGTCTAGCTGTTGTCCAAGTTCCGACACATCATCATATGGCATACCTGGTCCTTCTGTCGCAAATTCAATCAATATATGTGAATGTCTATAATATAAGCTTTTAAAGAAATCTCTATCCACTATTCCAGAATGTACAACGCCTTTTTCATCTAATAATTCTTTCACTTTATTTAATTCTTCTTCGTCTGCTACGGATAATGCAAGATGGTGAATACTTCCTTTACCAGGTCTTTCTCTTTCACCTTCTACTTCTTTCAATATAATATCGCTATACAATCCTTCAAAATCAATCGTATATAATAATTCACTTTCAGAATCTACTAACTCAAAATGCAAATCATTTTCCAGGAAATTTTTCATTTCTGAAACATCATCAATTTTAAATTCTACAGGACCCATACCCATAATTTGATGTTCTTCTGGTACATCTGTGTATCTATTATGACGCCAACTTTGCGGCACCTTACGTTCACCATTAGGTAATAATACCATTTCCAATCCTTCGTGATCTCTAAAATGTAAAGCTGTCATACCGTTATAAATACCAATAGCGTCATGATCAACATCAAGCTTTTCAAAACGATCTTTCCAATAATTTAAGCTTTCTTCACTTGGTACTAACAATCCAATTCTTGAAATCGAGTTCGTACCTTTATAAGTTTGTCCCATCGGTTTAAGTTCGAAAAATGTTAAAGAAGTACCAGGCGAACCAACCTCATCACCATAGAACAAATGATACATAGAAGGGTCATCTTGATTCACTGTTTTTAAATATAAACGTAGCCCTAATTTTTCTACATAAAATTCTTTATTTAACTTAGCATCTTTCGTAAGCATCGAAATATGGTGGTGCCCTAAAATTTCTATCATAATCGTACCTCCCATTAATTTAACTACATTATACGCGCATCAGATTCATCATTACAAAAATTATACTCACATGTAAATATAAAGACACCAGTCATAGTGACGTCACTATGACTGGTGTCTAGTTATGCATATTTTTTATATAAATAGTCGTATATTTTTTCGAATCCTTCAACCCAATATTCCTCAACCATGTCTTTAATATAGTCTTGGTATAGATTCATATATTGAGTAACCGCTTCTCTATGCTTTATAGAATTATTACAATCATTTATATGATTTAACTTTGAATAAATATCAGCAGGCAGATGATGTGCAGCTTTTTTACCTAGTACTGCTTTCTCAGGATAATATTTATATAACAATACTTTAATTGCATGATTAAGTGCATTATCAATCATTTGAGTCGTCCATAAATATTGCCCTCTTCCAACTATATGATCATATTGAAAGATAAACCAACAACTATCTAATGCTGAATCTATGAATACCTCTTCAGTTATACTTAAATCTTTTTTATCATATTCCTTCAATCTACCGTTAGGGTCATATATCACTTTTATATCATCTGTTTGAGGATAATCATGTTCATGAACAATATAACAATCTATATGTAACATATCTTCAAATACACCAACGATTTGAGGGCATATAATTTCCACTAATTCTTTATATAACAGCGGTTGATATTGCTCTAGTGCATCTACAATACTGTCATATACTTCTTCAACTTGTACCTCGCGTTCTAACATGACATAAATATCTAAATCAGAATAGGCATCATTTTCCCCTCTAGCAATAGACCCCTTTAAAAATATTGATAAAACTCCATTTACCTTTTTCAAAGCCGGTACAATTTTCTTTAAAGCTATTTCGTATCTCATATTCCCACCCCTTACTTAAAAATTCAGATTATTATAATATATCACAATTACAATTGAATAATATATGCATATTTTTCGAAAAATGATTTTTTTAGCGTTATGATTATTGTTGTAGGGAGAGATACAATATGACAAGTGAACAGAAAAAGAGATCTATTTCATTATTATTAGCAGGATTCATCATTTTTTCTAGCCTTTATGTTACGCAACCAATATTTAATGGGCTAAGTCAATATTTTAACGTGTCGCTATCTGATATCAGTTTAACTTTATCCGTTTCTACTTTTATGCTTGGTATTGGTTTAATTTTAGTGCCTATGCTCAACAATATTGAGAAGAAACGTATGATGTCTATTTCTGTATTACTTGTAAGTGTATTATCTATCATCAGTGTTTTCGTCACGAACTTCCATATATTTCTCATCATTCGTGGTCTGATGGGATTAGCTTTAAGTGGTGTGCCTTCTATCGCAATGGCATATATAGCTGATGAAGTACATAAAGATAGAGTCAGTAAAGTAATGGGTTTATATGTAGCAGGAACGACATTTGGGGGTATGTCTGGTCGTGTAGTTGTTGGTATTCTAACAGACATCGCAAATTGGCAAGTTGCGATCGCATCGCTCAGCATCCTTAATTTAATACTCGCAATATTAATGGTTATTTTATTACCAACTTCAACAGTTCAAACACCACAATGGGTATCACCGAAACAACATTTCATTAAATATGGAAAACTATTAAAGAACTCAGCCGTTTTAAAAACGATGTCACTAGCATTCTTATTAATGGGTACCTTTGTCACAATATACAGTTATATAACGGTACGTTTCGAACATCCACCATTTTCACTTAGTGAGTCTACGATTGCCTTTATATTTATTTTATATTTAATAGGTACGTATAGCTCCATTAACTTTGGAAAACTCAGTTATAAACTTGGTATAAAAAAAGCATATGCAATCGCCATAACAATCATGATTGTAGGTATTATTCTTACATTCATAACATACTTACCACTTGATATATTAGGAATCGCCGCAATGACATTCGGATTCTTTGGCGCACATTCCATTCAAAGCAGTTATATCGCCACATTAACCGAATCAAGCAAATCACACGCCTCAACTTTATATTTATTAGGTTATTATGTAGGATCAAGTTTATTAACCATATTAGGCGGATACGTATTCGTACAATACGCATGGATAGGTATCGGTATCTTAACACTCTTATTAACAGTAATAGCAGCAATAATTAGTAGATCATTATTTAAAAATGTCGCTTAATATATCGAAAAACGCTTAGCTCGCGAATGAGCTAAGCGTTTTTTTATTCCAATCCTAATTTCTCTAATCCTAATGATTCTACTGTTAAACCTTCTGTATAGAAATCTCGCTCTAATATTGTTGATGCGATTACGATTATGGCATCTATGTTTGGTGTTGGTACACCGATTACTTTTCCTAAGCTTGACCAGAGTACTAAACCATATGCGATATCTTCTGTTAAGTATCTATTTTCTACTTCGTTTGGTCCGTTGATTTGTGAAAATACTGGACTTGTATTGAATAATTTATTAAGTGGTTCGTCTTCATCATCATTTGATAGGTAACCGCGTTCTATTCGTGCACCTTTTGCTGTATTAAGTTCGAAACCTAATTTTCTACCTAGTGACAATCTTTCCAATTCGACTGCATGCAATAACTTTACAGTATGAGTTGTAATGCCTTCTTTATATAAGGCAAATTCATCTGCATAGTCTATTCTACCTACGTTTAATAATGTTGGACCCGGATGTACTTCTGGATTCCCGTTTTCTAAGTTTGTCTTCCAAAGACTTTCTTCTTTAACGATATACGGATATAGTTCTTTAATCGTTTTAAAGCTTTCTGTTAAATAGCTTTTATCATATGTTGAGAAGTGTACTTTCTGAACGTTAAGAGATAAATTCACTTCTGCTTTATCATAATCTACACGTGTCCCGTACGTTAATGTATTCAATTCAGCAAACTTCGGCATTGTTTCAATATGTTGTTTCTCTAACACATTGATAAACCTAATAGATCCCATAGCTGCTGCGATATTGAATAAGATCAATTGATCATTATTAATAAGAGGCGCCATCGTTTTCGCATAATGTTCGATGAATGATGAAGGGATAATCATTTGTATCACTTCTGCATCTTTTAATACATACGACATGTCATCACTTATGTCAGTAAACTTAACAAACGTCTTGTCACCTTCATTTATAAAATCAAAGCCACCTCGTTCAAAAGCTTTATCAAATTTATGAATAGATTGATTACGACAATATAATTTTACTTCATGCCCTTTAGATATCATGTCTAGAGCAGCGGTTACGGCACCATTACCTGAACCTACTATTGCTATTTTCATATTATCCTTCCCTTCATTGAAAAATTAGTATATATAAATATATACCCAGGAAATTTTAACATAAAAGAAAAGTGAGTAAGACATCGATTTATGCCTTACTCACTATTTATAAAAATTCTATGATTGATATTGTTTTGATTTTTCTTCTATTGTTTGTGTAATGACATTAACAATAGTATCAATGTCTTGTTCTTCAATAACGAGTGGTGGTGCTAAACGTATAATATTGCCTTGTGTTTCTTTACATAAGACACCTTGTTCATTAATACTTGATACGATTGATTGTGCTTGCTCATTAAGTTCAATACCGATAAACAACCCACGTCCTCTCACTTCTTTTATAATTGGACTATCTATTTTTTTCAAACCATTTAATAATTTTTCACCAAGTTGTTGCGAACGTTCAGGAAGCGACTCATCTATAAGTACATCCAAAGCTGCAATTGAAACAGCACATGCTAATGGATTTCCGCCAAATGTTGAACCATGTGTACCTGGCGTCAATACTTGCATGACATCATCATTCGCTACGACTGCAGAAATAGGATAGAGACCGCCGCCTAAAGCTTTCCCTAATAAATAAATATCAGGTTCAACGCCTTCCCATTCCATCGCAAACATCTTACCTGTTCGACCTAATCCTACTTGAATTTCGTCTGCAATCAACAGAATCTGATGTTGCTCACACAAAGCTTTAACATCTTTAATGAAATTTTCAGGAGGGATATGAACGCCACCTTCTCCTTGTATAGGTTCTAAGATGATCGCTGTTGTATTGGGTGTGATAAGAGAAGCAATTTCTTCAGCATTGCCAAATTCACTGTATTTAATATTGCCTGCTAGTACACCAAAGCCTTCTTTATAACTATCGTTTGATGATAAGGATAGCGAACCAATTGTTCGGCCATGAAAATTACCTTCCATCGCAATAATTTCAGCATCAAGCGCATTAATACCTTTGATATCTTGACCCCATTTCGTTGCTACTTTGATGGCAGTCTCTACCGCTTCAGTTCCAGTATTCATAGGTAATACTTTATTTTTATTGGCTAACTTACAAATCTTCTCTTCCCAAATGCCTAAATTATCACTATACAAAGCTCTAGAAGTCATTGTAATCTTTTTACTTTGATCTAAAAATGCTTGAATAATTTTAGGATGACCATGCCCTTGGTTTAGAACCGAAAATCCAGAAACACAATCAATATATGTATTACCATCTGAATCTTTAACATGTGCACCTTTACCTTCAGTCAAAACAATATCTAATGGACTATAATTATTCGGGCTATACTTTTCTGTTAATGCGATAAACTGATTCATTGAGTACCCACCTTTATAATAAATATACTATAATTCGTATTAATATTCATAATCATACATTTGTTTTGTATATAAGTCAAAAGAAAAAAGCGACCGAGACACTACATTATGTCCCAGCCACTTCTTTAATTAGTATTTATTTTAATAAATGACTAATGGCATCATCTATATATGGATACTCAAATTCAAAGTTCTGTTCTTGCAACTTTTTAGGGAATACTTTTTGTACATCTAGAATAACGGTAGACTGCTCTCCCAATAACAAGCGCAATGCAAATTTAGGTACTGGCAATAGGTGTGGTCTATGAATCGCTTTCCCAATAGATTTGCCCAATTCATCTTGTTGGACTGGATGAGGACTACATAAGTTATAAACACCTTTAAATTGTTCATTTTGAATGAGCGTAGTGATACCTTTTACTAAATCATCAATATGAATCCAACTCATCCATTGCTTACCTGAACCAAGTGGACCGCCAACAAAGAATTGATACGGTTTAACCATTGTAGGTAGCGCACCACCCTCACTGGATAATATAACACCAAATCGACCTATAACGACTCTCGTTCCTAATTTATCAAATAGCCATGCTGTTTGTTCCCATCTTTCTACGACAGTCGATAGAAAGTCATGTGACAGAAACTGATCATACTCATCGTAAGATACCACTTTAGACGGCGGGTAGTATCCAACTGCACTTGCATTAAATAATACTTTTGGTGCATAATTTTGCTTTTCAAAATAATCGTATAGTCGCTTAGTCGATTCAATACGACTCTTCATAATGGCTTCTTTATGCTCTGGTGTCCAACGGTTGTTGAGACTAGCACCAGCCAGGTTTATCACGATATCAATTTGAGGTAAATACTCTTCCCAACCATCCTCAGACCAATTAATATAATGCACAAATGGTTCATCTGACGTTCTATCACTTCTTGTTAATATATAAATTTCACTATCTGTATTTAAGTAATGTGCAACTAAAGCTGATCCAACTAAACCCGTTCCACCTGTCATTAATATTTTTTTCATTTTATCCCCACTTTAATTTAAGTTGTTGTAAAAAATCATCTATAATAATATATACCCATTTATATAGATATTAAGGAGGTTAAATATGTTTATTAGACAAGCAACCATTTCAGATTTAAGTGAATTAGTCGAATTACGCAAAGCGCAATTAATTGATGAAGGTTCTAACCCAACACCCAATATAGATGTTGAACTAGAACAATTTTTCACGGACATGTTAACGAACAAATCGCTTTATCAATTATTAGCCATTGTTGATGATAAAATTATCGCAAGTGGTGCGATTATCTATTACCCATTTCCACCATCATTCACAAACCCTTCAGGTGAAAGAGCATACGTCACTAATATTTATACACACCCAGATTTTAGAGGCCGAGGCATCGCCCAAAAAATCATTACTGAACTCATTCAAGATGTTGAATCAAGAAATATCAAAAAAATCTTCCTCGCCGCTTCTACTTTAGGTAAACCAGTTTACAAAAAGCTTGGTTTCAAAGAAGTCAATGAATGGATGGAAATCAACTATGATTTATAAGCTATTAAATAGTTAACTGATTAACTTCAAACCTATCGTGCTTGCTAGAATAATGCCGATAAATAATATACGTTTAAATTCTTTAGACTCCCCGTAGAATATAATACCTAATAACGCACCGCCGACAGCACCGATACCAGTCCATATTGCATAGCTCGTGCTCATAGGTATTGTATTCATTGCGATGGATAAACAAATAAAGCTTAATACAAAGAATAACCCTAGTCCTAATAACGATGGGATATTATTACGTTTTGCATAAATGTTCATAAATAATACACCTAACATTTCAAATAAACCTGCCAAAATCAATACAATCCATGCCATGTTATGCACCCTCCTCTTCACGTGTTACAAGTTTCAATCCAATGACACCTATAATTAACGTCACGATTAAAATAACTTTTCCGATAACAACAGGTTCACCAAATAATGCGAAATCTACAATGGTTACGCCGGTTGCACCTAATCCAACATATACAGCATACGAAGTGCCTACTGGTAAATATTTAGATGCATTAATTAATAAATAGAAACTTACGACAATCGCGATAACTGTCAGAATCCATTCAAATGTATTATTTGCATGTGTTAAGCCGACTACCCAACCAACTTCAAATATTGCGCCAATGATAATTTTTATCCAGTTCATTTATATTTTCCTCCTTAAATTAAAAAGCCCGGGAAACTTATTTAATAAGTCTCCCAGGCTTTTATCCCTCCGTGTCACAAGTATCAACTTGCGGCTTTCTCTCGGTCCAGACTAACCACTCAGTTACGGAACCCTAGAAAGCTTTTATTCGATTAGTTCGAATTATAGCAAATGAATTTTTGTTGGTCAATAAAGTATCATTCGTATCTGAAAATTACAAATCACAACTTAAATCAGATATAATAGAATTAATAGATCATCATTTGAAGTGATTGAGGTGAAAGCATTGAATCAAACAGGATATCGAATTAAACAAAGAAGAGAAGAACTCGGATTTAGCACGTATAAATTAGCTAAACTGATTAACGTCAATCAGTCGACCATTTCCAGATATGAAACAGGTCAAACATCTAAATTAACACCATCAGTAGTTGAAAAATTATCAATCGCACTGTCTACAACACCCGCTTATATTATGGGCTGGGTAAACGTACCAGAAGCATACGAAGATGAAGAAGATTCACAAATTATTAATGATGCCATTCAATTATTACGTGGTTTAAACAAAGAGAAAAAAAGACAAGCACTAGCATATATACAAGAAATATCTCAAAAATCATAAAGTTTAAATTAAATAAAACGCTAACGAGTCGACTCGTTAGCGTTTTATTATTAATCTATTTGAACAGAGCCAACATCACTTCTAATTTTGACTAAGTTATCTCCTGAACCTACTTTTTTATTCTTTAATTCAGTGCGGTTAATTTGTGTATTTCCTACATCTTGTTCGATATCTAGTAACGTATTTTTTAACGTTTTATTATAAACCAATGTCACAGACCCTGTATCCGTTTCAATGTCTAATGGTGTATCAGCTGGTGCATCATTTAATCTAACGGTACCTGTATCACTTTGAATTTTACCATTCTTAAAGTTTGTCTTATTAGTTAAAATTTTTCCTGTATCTGAATATGCTTCAAAATTCCCTAAATCCGAATCATCAATGTTTATCATGCCCGTATCTACAACTAATGAAGTGTTATCCGCTTTAATATCACGTATATTCAGTTTACCTGTGTCAGTCGTTACATCTAGTTGCTCAAGATTTTTAGGTACTGTAATTTCAATTTCATTATATGCATTCTTAAAGAAATTAAAATTAATCATCAAATTTTGTTCTTTTAAATTGACGTTTAATGTTTCGTCTTTTACTTTAGAAGTTATATCAAATTCATCTTTATTCCCTACAGATGTCACTTTAAATTGATCGCCTTTTTTGATTGTTACAGCAGCATCACTTGCATTAACATTTATATGTTTAATGTCTTCTTGATAAGTCTTATTTAAGATCGTTTCTTGTTTCGTATTATCTGCTTCTTTTTTCCCGACAGCAAATGTCAATGTACCAAATACGATAAATAGAATAAGTCCTACACTAAACAATATCCATAATAATTTCTTCATGATTTAGCACTCCCTTTCACGATAGAAATATTCCAACGTAAATATTTAACCGTTAATTGATATGACCATTTTGTTAATAAATAAGTGACCACAAACAGCACGAGTCCTAAACCAAAGCTGGCTAACACAATATATACATCTAATTGATGCACTGCATCAAAGCCATTATAAACACCCTTTACAATCAACATCGCTGGCGTAACGAGTAAAGATAGTGTTGTCGCCATAAAACCAAATAGCACCGAAATCATAATGACAAAAGGAATCAAAATAACAAAGAAATTCAATAAACCTAGTCCCATTACAGATATAATCGCTTGCCACACGTTACCTACTTTATGATGAGATTCTGCTCTATCTATCGCTAAAGTTGCATTTATTTCCTTGGCAATATCTCTCGGATGTCCGAGTTCTTTAGCAATATTCTCTTCTGTTTGTCCATCTTCAACACCACTTATAAAGTGCGTTTCATATTCAGCTAGAATATCTTGTTTATCTTCCTCAGATATATTCTTTAAATACTTATTTAACAAATTTAAGTATTCTTTCTTACTCATTACTTTCACTCTCCTCTAAAAACAAATTCACCGCATCTGTGAAACTTTGCCATTCTTTTAACAACTGCTCTAATCGCTCATTACCTGAATCTGTGATCTTATAATACTTTCTAGCTGGTCCTTCAGTAGATGGCTCATAATATGTTGTTAAATATGCTTCTTTTACGAGACGTCTTAACAAAGGATAAACCGTTCCTTCAGAAATCGTGATTCTAGGTGTGATTTTTTGAATTAATGAATAACCGTATTGATCTTCGCCTTTAATAATAAGCAATACAATAAATTCGAGTGCGCCTTTTTTAAATTGTATGTTCATATTTTTTCCTCCACTTAACCCAGTACTATACAATGTATAATAGCTCTTGATGAAAATATAACACACACTATTATACATTGCAAGGTACTAAATTATACTATGCTATAAATTTTTTATATTTAGCTAACTTATTGGTATATTAAGTACAACTAACAATAAGGGGGATTAGAATGAACGTAAATTACAGAACTGACGAAACGCACGCTCATCAAACGATTGATGTATCCATACATTCTCATAAGTCACATGTATTCAAACTTTTAGGAACGACTGAAGGCATTAAACAGTGGTTTCCTGAATTATCTTTTGAAGAAGAACGAGCAGGTAGTCAATTAATCTTCGACCTCGGTAATAGTGAATATGAATATGCGAAGATTACAGACTATCATCCAAACGATCATATTGGATATGACTGGGACCAAGGTCATGTAGATTTTTCATTAGAAGAAAATGGGGACACTGTGACGTTAACATTTAAAGAATCATTACCATTCACTTTTGAAACCATTGCGAATGATTTTACAGGTTGGTATTTTCAAATACAAAGTGTAAAAAAATTAGCCGAATCAGGACAACCATTATCGAAAGAAGCATTTGATTTTAAATCAAAGACCGACGAAATAGAACAAACTTTAAACTTAAATTAGTAAAAAAGCCAAACCACATGAGTAACATGTGATTTGGCTTTTTTATTGATCAATCTATTAATTTCATTCCATAATAAGCAACTATAAATGCGATAAGTGCAAATATAATTGGCGTTACAATGGCAACGACTCTATCTTTAAATTTATCTTTCCTTGTTCTTTCACGAATTGTTTTTACATCTTTACCATTCATATAATCCATAATTTGACTATATGCTTTAATATTATGGACTTCTTTAAATTTATCTACTTTATAAGCAAAGTACATACCGATTAACCAAAGAACAAAAGGTACAAATAATCCATACATGCCCATTAACATCATACTCGGTATAAGTAGAATAGCAGCAAGTCCCATAAAGATCATCATTAACCAAGTCCACTTATCAAATACTTTTCTATCCATTTCTCTTTTCATCATGTTTACATCTCCTTTTACTAAATGATCTAAGGAGACATCAAATATATTACTTAGTAGCAATAAAGATTCAATATCGGGGTAACTCTTACCCCTTTCCCAATTAGAAATAGACTGCCTACTCACAAAGACTTTTTCAGCTAGATCTTCTTGAGATAAGTTATATTCTTTTCTTAAATGAATAATTTGCTTACTTAAATTCATATCGATGTCCTCCTTGTCATCACCTTAATAAAAGATTCAAAAACAGTGTATCAAACATCGTTGTCATTGCATTAAAAATCCAGAAAAAACTTTGCCAAAGATATTTTGCATCGTTGATATGAAGGGATTTATAAAAAGAAGCTTACACTTTGAAAAACTGTGTAAGCTTCTTTAACATCATGTGTTATCTACTATTCATGGAGCTTTGAATACCTTCTATAAATCCAGCAATAAAATCTGATAATGCATGCATAAATATTCCAAATACAACCATAAAAAATAAGCTCTTAGCATTAACAGGAACTTTCTTCTTATACATATACAGACCAACTATTAATGCAGCGATTAATGTGATGATAAATTGCATGTTGATTGCCCCTTTCACATAACGATAATGTTAATATTTGTAATTATTATAAAATATTGTAACAATTTTGACAATATTTCGCCTCCAAATTGTTATTTTACACGCGCGTTGTTATAATTTATCTAAAATGAGGTGAACTTCATTGTCTAATTCGTCAGTTGCAGAAAGTTTTTCTAAAGGACATTTTGATAAATGTAATGCTTATTTAGATCAAGATATTGAATGGCATATTGTTGGCGATACAGTATTGAAAGGTTATGAAGAAGTTGCAAATTATTGCACCCAAGTCGCACATTATTTTGAAACCGTAACAACGCAATTTGAAATTCACGATACGATTAAAAGTGACCACCAAATTGTCGTTATAGGTACTGGTTATTTTTATAAAGAAGGTATTCAAATAAACAAGATAGATGCATGTGACATATACACATTTAGAGAAGATAAAATTATAAAAATACAGTCATATTGTATAGAGAATAAATAAATATTTCTCAGTCTTCGTGCGATATACCCTGATTTTATGCCCTTGCGCACGATATCTCAAAGTCTTCGTGCGATATGCCCTGATTTTATGCCTTAGCGCACGATATCTCGAAGTCTTCGTGCGTTTCACCCTGATTTTGTACCCTCGCGCACGATATCTCGAAGTCTTCGTGCGATATACCCTGATTTTATGCCTTAGCGCACGATATCTCTCAGTCTTCGTGCGTTTCACCTTGATTTTGTACCCTTGCGCACGATATCTCAAAGTCTTCGTGCGATATACCCTGATTTTATGCCTTAGCGCACGATATCTCTCAGTCTTCGTGCGCCTACACTTGATTTATTCCACAAAAAGAACCAGCAAAGATTCACAAATCGCTTGTGATTTTTGCTGGTTTTATTATTCACTCATAATATTCTTTCAACATATTTAAATACTTTTTCTTTCTTCTTGGTGAAACATGAAACTTAAATTGACCTTCGTTTTCTGTTAATTCATAGTTTGTTAATCTTGTTATTTGAAACAATTTCTCTTTCGAAATATTATGCTTCTTAATTATTTCATTAAGTTCTTTATCTAAGTTTTTTGACATAGTATTAAAGATAAATACCCATTGTGGTATCACTACTATACTAAATTTTAATACTGTTGATTTTGTGTTTGGCTCATCCCACAGTATGATCACTAGCAATAACCATGGAATAAGAATGCAAAGGAAAACTTGAAATGGTTTTTCTACAAAAATTTTAGTGAATATGTCCATAAATATCAACCCTCAAATATAATTTTCAATGTTAATTATATTATATGGTTATACATATCATATTTCAAACACTTCTAATATTAATGATTCCTTATTTTGCTCAATTCTATTTTTGTAATTGCTTTTCTATATAT
Source organism: Mammaliicoccus sp. I-M35 (assembly GCF_022386455.1). Taxonomy (NCBI): domain Bacteria; kingdom Bacillati; phylum Bacillota; class Bacilli; order Caryophanales; family Staphylococcaceae; genus Mammaliicoccus; species Mammaliicoccus sp. I-M35. Next base: position 36,682 of record NZ_JAJNIL010000010.1, read on the forward strand.
CCGCGCTTCTCTTCTAAATGTTCTGGTAAGTATAACGGGATGTCTTGAAATGCTTTGTCTTCAAAGGTAATTTCTTTCATATTAAGCTTTAAAGTCGCAACTTCAAATAGCAGTTGATTCGGATCTCTATAGTAAATGGATTTAAAGAATCCTCGATTTTTAATTGGTGAATGGACCATATTTAATTTATCTAAAGCTGTTTCAATTTCTTGCAATTCACTTTCGTCTTCAGCTGAAATAGCAACGTGATGTATTCCACCAAATCCTTGATCTTCAAGTGGATTAAATGTGTCATAAATAAAATGTATTTCATGATACATATCTTGATTACGATTATGCAAAATCTCTACATTTAAATCTGTATCAAAGAATGTCTGCTGACCTGCTGATGTCCAATTATATAATGATTGGAAATGTTCTATACTTGCTTTAGGATATCTGACACGTGCATGTATAGAATCTAGACCAAGTATTTGATACTCTACTGGCACGGTACTTTGTTCATCTGTATTAAATTGATGGACATCTTCTTGATCAGAAATAACGATTAAACCGAGTGGCGTATTATCCGGTCCTTCAAAGCGAATTAGACTGCGGTCAGTGTAAACTTCAATGCCGTAATGGCATACTTCATATTCATCAAACCGTGCTTCCCAATATTTCAACGATTCTACAGAAGGCACTTTAAAAAGTAATCGATCAAATGCATTAGCACCAAACTGATTATCTTTACCTTCTTTCATTTCAAAAAGTGTCACTTCTGTACCTGGTCGCCCATATTTATCCGCAAAGAAAACATGATACATTTCATAGTTCTCTTGATTAACAGTCTTCATTAGTAAATTAAGACCTAATATATTACGATAAAAATTGAATGATTCTTCTGCATCATGATTTATAATAGATACATGATGTATAATCGAATTGTGATTCATAAACAACAGCCCTTTCACATTTATGGAGGAGATAAAATGGAATATTTCTTACAAGAAAATCCCAATAACAATACTTTAATTGTACTTTTTCATGGAACAGGTGGCAATCAATACCAACTTCTTCCTTTTTCAAGTATATTAAACCCTGAAGCTAACATTTTAGGCTTACAAGGTAGTGTTGGCCAAGGACAAGAAAGACGTTTCTTTGCAGCGCTTCAGAACAACACATTAGACCGACATGACTTCGAGCAACAAACCAAATCTTTTATAGATTTTTGAAATACATTTATCAAAGAACACGATTATGAAAAAGTCATATTTTTAGGTTATTCAAACGGTGCGAATTTCATATTAGGATTACTGGAACAACACCTTATTAAAGTTGACCAAATCTTATTGCTGCACCCATCAGACCTCGACTATCATATTACGGAAACTTATAAAGAAACATCCGTCATTATCACGACAGGTTCAAATGATTATTTAACAATACCCGGTAAAGTAAAAGCACTATCAGAACAACTCAAACCATTATTTAAAAACGTTCAATTCGAACTACTCGACGGCGCCCACGAACTAGAAGAACCAGAAATTGAACATATTAAAACAATCCTCTAAACCAAAAGTTTAGAGGATTGTCTATTCTTTATATATAATTCAACAAATTTCACTGAATATATTCTCTTAAATATTTCCCATACAGTCCGACTTCTCCATTCGCCAATACGTGACTGTAATGTTTTAAGACAACCCTCTTCGTTTCCCAGCCTTCTTGAGCGTAAAATGCTTCCCCTTCTTTACTTGTAAAGAAAGCATCAAATGGGTCATCTTCAGTCTTTCCACCTACGTGATCATTTTCTCCAACAATCCATGTTAACGGGAATGATCCTTTTACATGTTGTGACTTTTCAATATGAGTGGCAATCCCTTCTTTCTTTGGAGAACCTCCTCCTCCAAACATTATTGCACCACCAGATTGAACATTTAGTTCTGGTAATTTATCCAGCACCCAATATGCTGTTGTTTCTGCACCACCTGAAAAGCTACCTATCCATAATTTTTCATGATTTGGTAAAGAAGCAATCAATTCAACTCAATATTCCACATTGGCTTCTCCATTCTTCCACCACTGCTCTTCATCGTTAACAGACTTCGGCACAACTAAAGTTAACTCTTTTTCTTTAGCAACTTGACGGATGCCATCTTTCCCAGCTAAATAGACTTCTGAATCAGGATGATGAAACTCATAAGCACCATCACCATGTAACCACACTAATATTCCCTTAGCGTTCTTAACAGGATAAATTAAATATTCACCTTCTGTTCCATTTTTTGAAGTGAAATTCCGAATATCATGATCACTATCAGTTCTATTTGATATAAACAACATCACACAGACCACAACTACGATAAATATACATAATAATACTAGTAACTTTTTAATCGCCACTCCCTCCTAATAAACGTTTCAAATTATAACTTAGGAATGTATTTGTATATACTTAAGTTCTCTTTTATTATACAAAAATTCCCAGTAAAAAGGATGACTTCTACAAAAAAATCACGAGTGACTAAAGGTACATCCACCTAAAATCACTCGTGATTTTTATTTTATAAAGCTCATTAAAATAACTTACTTATTAATCTACAAGTTCGTATTTTTTAATTTGCTTTTCGATTTTTGAAACTTTCGCTTCTTCGTTTTCTTTCTTTTCTTTACTCATGTTTTTATGTTCTTCAACATGAGAAGGTCTAGAAATCCAAGCTTGAAAATCTTTCTTATCATTCCATTTAGAAACAATCGCGTATTCTAACTTGCTTCCCGTTTCAGACTTCCAAACTTGTGCATCAATAAAGCCCTCAAAGCCTTCAAAATCTTGTTTAGCATGACTAGCTTTATTATCTAATATAGCCTTAGATGCCTCATCTTTAGTAGAAAAAATTGCTTGTGCAACAAACATTCATAACGCCTCCTTGTCTATATATTCCAATATATCAAAAATAAAAATTACAAACATATGAAACGCTTAAATGAATTAATGAATGAATAACTTCAAATATGATATTCGTTTATCATTCTAGTTATTGCTATTTACTAGATAAAATATACTTATTTACAATAGCATCACTTATCCATAAAATATTTGTGACTGCTATTACTTTCTGATCTTTTTTTTCAGTGTATAGTATACCTTCTTTATCTTCACTATCTAAATTAAAATATTCTATTTTATCCATTTCCCAAGTTGCTAAATGTCTCTCAAACTTAAGTTTGTAATTTTCCTCTAAATTTTTAATATACTCTGGCTTTTTACCATTACTATCTTTAAATAATCCTAAATCTAATGTTTCTTTTTCATCAGCTATTATTACATGATTATTTAAAGCATTATTTTCATCAAATACATAAAGATAATAGGCTTCATTCGGCATGTTTTCTATTGTATTTTCTACAAGAAATTTTGATACTTTGTAACCGTTTATTCTATTTTCTTTATAGGTTATCTGCGGAACATATAACGCTGCATAGCCATCATAATGTGTTAATCGCGTTTTATAATCGCTAAAAGCTTCATTAAATTTCCTCTTTAATCCTCTAGTTTTCCCCATACTTTTAACTCCTTATATAATAAGTTTTAACTTCAATTTTTTAACATTTTATTTGGATATCCTAGGTGTTCCTAGATAATTACCCTATAAGAAAATTCGAATTACAACTTTATCTTTTTTATTTAACCCCTTTTTATGAGGATCACTAAGTTAGTAAAAACACTACTTATACACCCCTCAAATTACAACCACCTATAGTATATTGTGTCTTCATTATCACTTACATTCTAAACGACTCTATAATATATTAATCAAAAAAGGCTAGAAACACCAAATTTACGGTGTTTCTAGCCTTAATATTTACTATTATCTTACTCCCACTCGATTGTGCTTGGGGGCTTAGATGTAATGTCATAGACAACTCTGTTTACGTGGTCTACTTCGTTTACGATACGGCTTGATACTTTTTGTAAGACTTCCCAGTCAATTCTTGCGAAGTCACTTGTCATGCCGTCTATTGATGTTACTGCGCGTACGCCGACTGTGTAGTCATATGTACGGTAGTCTCCCATAACACCTACTGAACGGATATCTGGTAATACTGTGAAGTATTGCCAAATATCTCTTTCTAGACCTTCTTCACGCACGACTTCTCTTAGAATTGCGTCTGATTCTCTTACGATTTCTAATTTTTCTTCAGTAATTTCACCTAATACACGAATTCCTAAACCTGGGCCTGGGAATGGTTGGCGCCATACTAAATGTTCTGGTATGCCTAATTCGATTCCTAATGCTCGTACTTCGTCTTTAAATAGTGTATTAATTGGTTCAATTAATTGGAACTGCATGTCTTCTGGTAATCCACCTACGTTATGGTGTGATTTAATTGTTTGTGCAGTCTTTGTACCTGATTCAATGATATCTGTATAAAGCGTACCTTGTGCAAGGAAATCTACGCCTTCTAATTTTGATGCTTCGTCATCAAATACATATACAAATTCATTACCGATAATTTTACGTTTTTTCTCAGGATCTGAAACGCCAGCTAATTTACTCATGAAACGGTCTTTGGCATCTACTCTAATGATGTTCATATTGAAGCCTTCACCAAAGTTCTCCATTACCATGTCGCCTTCACCTTTTCTAAGCAATCCATGGTCTACGAAAATACAAGTTAATTGATCACCAATAGCTTTATGAAGTAATACTGCTACAACTGATGAATCAACGCCACCACTCATCGCACATAATACTTTACGATCGCCAACTTGTTCTCTAATTTTTTCTACTTCGATTTCAACAAAGTTTTCCATTGTCCAGTTTCCAGTACATTCACAAACACGACGAATGAAGTTTCTTAATAAGTCATTTCCGTATTCAGTATGTCTTACTTCTGGATGGAATTGTACACCGTATAATTTTCTTGATTTATCTTCAATTGCTGCATTTTGACAACTTGGGCTGTCTGCAATGATTTCAAAGTTCTCAGGAATATCGATTACTTTGTCACTGTGACTCATCCAAACTGTTTGACTATTAGGTAAGCTGAAGAATAACTCGTCATCTGATTTAACGTTTAATGTTGCTTTACCGTATTCACGTTCGTTAGCTCTTTCTACAGAACCACCTAATAATTTAGTCATTAATTGCATACCGTAACAAATACCTAAAACAGGAATACCTAATTCAAAGATTTCAGGATCAACTGTGAATGATCCTTCTTCGTATACTGAATTTGGTCCACCTGAAAGTATAATACCTTTAGGATTCATTTTTTTAATTTCTTCGATTGAGATTTCATGGTCGTGTAACTCACTATATACGCCCATTTCTCTTATACGACGTGTAATCAATTGATTATATTGACTACCAAAATCCAATACAAGAATTAACTCTTGTTCAAAAGCCATTTCCATAATTGTCGTTCTCCTTTAATTAAAATGAGTAGTTTGGTGCTTCTTTAGTAATTTGAACATCATGTGGATGTGATTCTTTAAGGCCTGCGCCAGTCATTCTAATAAACTGAGCTTCTTCTCTTAATTGTTCTAGGTTAGCTGATCCTGTATAACCCATACCGCTCTTAATACCGCCAATTAATTGATAAATTGTATCTTGTAATGGGCCTTTAAAGTCAATTCTACCTTCAATGCCTTCTGGTACAAATTTCTTAGCTGCAGTATCTTCTTGGAAGTAACGGTCTTTAGAACCTTGTTCCATCGCACCAAGTGATCCCATACCACGATAAACTTTATATTGACGACCTTGGAAGATTTCTGTTTGTCCAGGGCTTTCTTCTGTACCAGCAAGTAAGCTACCTAACATAACTGCATTTCCACCTGCTGCTAAAGCTTTCGCGATATCACCAGAGAATTTAATACCACCGTCAGCAATAATTGCTTTACCATAGTTACGTGCTTCTGTTGCACAATCATAAATAGCTGTAATTTGAGGTACACCTACACCTGCAACGACACGTGTTGTACAGATTGAACCTGGTCCAATACCAACTTTAACGACGTCTGCTCCCGCTTCAAATAATGCTTTAGTACCTTCACCTGTAGCAACGTTACCTGCGATAATTGTAACTTCTGGGTATGATTCACTAATATGTTTAACGACATCTAAGACACCTTTAGAGTGACCATGTGCAGTATCAATAACAAGTGCATCTGCGCCAGCTTCTACTAATTTTTGAGCACGAATTGGTGTATCTTTAGCAATACCTAATGCCGCTGCAACAAGTAAACGTCCTTCACTGTCTTTAGCTGCATATGGGAATTCGATTACTTTTTCAATATCTTTAATTGTAATTAACCCTTTAAGTTTACCCTCTTCAGAAATTAATGGAAGTTTTTCGATTTTATATTTTTGTAAAATTTCTTCTGCTTGTTCTAACGTTGTGCCGACTGGTGCTGTTACTAAATCTTCTTTAGTCATAACATCAGAAATTTTAATTGAGAAGTTTTCGATAAATCTTAAGTCACGGTTTGTAATAATACCGACAAGTTCCATATCTTCTTCGTTATTAACGATTGGAACACCAGAAATACGGTATTTACTCATCAATGCTTCTGCTGCGTACACTTGCTCATCAGGTGTTAAGAAGAATGGGTTTGTAATAACGCCATTTTCTGAACGTTTAACTTTTTGTACTTCATCTGCTTGATGTTCTATAGACATGTTCTTATGAATAACGCCTAAGCCACCTTGTCTTGCCATAGCAATCGCCATTTTAGCTTCAGTAACTGTATCCATACCAGCTGAAATGATTGGAATATTTAACTTAATATTTTTTGAAAGAGATACGCTTAAGTCTACATCACTTGGTAATACCTCTGATTTTGCTGGTACTAATAATACATCATCGAACGTTAAGCCTTCTTTTTGAAATTTGTTTTCCCACATGAATATAACCTCCACTAATTTATTTTCATATTTATTATTTCACATTTTCACTGTTTTGTTGATTGTTTAATCCATTAAAACATAAATTTAATATAATAGCTGAGAAAGTACCTAATACGATACCATTTTGTGTTAACCAAGCATATTCTTCTCCAAAAGTTTCAAGCGCTTGAGGTACTGCTGTAATACCTGCACCAATCCCGACCGATACGGCAATCACGAGTAAATTGTTCTGTTTGTTAAAGTCTATGCCACCAAGCATTTTCACACCGTATGCCATAACCATTCCAAACATCGCAATCATCGCACCACCTAATACTGGAAATGGAATCATGCTTGCTAAAGCACCGAGTTTAGGTATTGAACCACAAACGATTAATAATGCAACCATCATATACATAATTTGATTCTTTTTAGCGCCAGACAATGACACAAGTCCAACGTTTTGAGAATAAGCTGTGTAAGGAAATGCATTAAAGATTGAACCAATTATAATCGCAATCCCTTCAGCTCTATAGCCTTTTGATAAGTCTTTTCTTGATATAGGTTGTTTCGTAATTTCACTTAAAGCATGGTACACGCCTGTTGATTCAATCAAACTAACGATTGCAATAATGACAAAGACAATCGTTGTACCAAATTCAAATTCAAACCCGCTAAATCTGAATGGTCTAGGTAGTTCCAACCAATTCGATGTTCTTAAATTCGATGTATCCACTAATCCATAGAAGGAAGCGACTGTTGTACCTATTAATAAACCGAGTAATATCGCTATAGATTTAATGAACCCTTTAGATAATCTTTGTATTAATAAGATGATCACTAATGTAAATAAACCTAAGAATATATTTTTACTGTCTCCGTAATTCTTTTCACCCTGACCACCTGCTAAATAATTCATGGCAACTGGCATTAACGTAATACCGATTATTGTAACAACACTTCCTGTAACAACAGGTGGAAATAATTTTACTAAATACGAGAAAAATGGAGAAATTAAGACTACAATAATCCCTGAAAGAAATATAGAACCGTATAGCACACCGATACCATGTGTATTACCAACTAGAATCATTGGTGCTACAGCTGTAAATGTACATCCCAAGACTACCGGCAGTCCAATTCCTATTCCTTTATATACTTGTAAAAATGTTGCTACACCACACATAAAGATATCAATTGCGACTAAGTAAGCCACTTCTTCAGGTGTGAATTTTAAAGCAGATCCGACGATAATAGGTACCATTATGGCACCCGCATACATAGCAAGTAAATGTTGAACACTTAAGATGAAATTTTTCATGTTATTCTCCTACCAGTTTGACTGTATTTCCTAATAATGAAGCAACTTGGCATAGAGATAAGACTTCTAGTCCTTCAGATTCCAACTTCTCTCTGCCCGGTTGGAAACTTTTTTCTATAACAATTCCAATTCCAGATGTTGTTGCGTTTGCTGCTTGAACTAAACGATGTAATCCTAATGATGCTTCGCCATTCGCTAAAAAGTCATCAATAATTAATACATGGTCGTCTTCATTTAAAAATTGTTTCGCAATAACCACTGTACTCGTTGTATTTTTCGTAAATGAGTGAATATCTGTTTGATAAAATTCAGATGTCATTGTAGATGGTTTTGCTTTTTTCGCAAATAAACATGGCACGTCTAAATGTAAAGATGCCATTATTGCAGGTGCGATACCTGACGCTTCAATCGTAAGTACTTTCGTGATTTTCTTGTCTTTAAAATGTTCCGTAATAACTTGACCAACTTCATACATTAACTTTGCATCAATTTGGTGATTTAAAAATGAATCAACCTTAAGAATCTTTTCATCGATGACTACACCATCTTCTTTAACCCTATCTTGTAGTGTCCTCACACTACTCGCCTCCTCATTTAGATTAAAAAAAACACACCTTAATCCTAAAAAATAGGTAAGATGAGTAAAAAATAATATAAAACCACACCATTTTGGATAGTCTGATTCCAGTGTTATTCATTTACTCATAGTCGTGTCGTTTAAGGCAACACGGTAGAAACTTCCAAAGCCATATTCTTCAGATTATATGAGTTTTTAGTAATAAATTATTCATTGATAATAACAAAATATCAGTACTTTTACAATAGGCAAAACCTTATGTTAGCGCTATTTTAAGAGGTTTTAAATAAACTGAAAAATCTAAATAATTAGAAAGTTGATTGAATTTTGTTTGATTCTCCTCCACAAGGGTATTTGAGAATTATATTGTATTAACGTAGACAATATTTATTAAGTATGTAAACACCTAGAGCATAATCACTGTTGATAAGATTTTTACACATTACAAATTTATGGAGGTTTTAGTATGGGTAAAATAGAAAAGTTTAGTAACGAAAGTGATTTACTGCAACGTATTGATCAATTGAAAGAAGAAGGTGTCGGAGAAAGTGACTTACAAGTTATTTCCGAAGACAAGTTAGATGATAACTCTTTAGACTACACGGATGTTAAAGTGAAGAACTCTAGAGGTTCATTTAGCGACAAGATTACTGCACTATTCTCAGGTGAAAGTGCTGAAGAACGTGTATTATCTAGTTTAAATGTTCCAGAAGAAGAATTAGATGGCTATAAACAAGAACTTAATAACGGAAAAATACTATTATATGTTGATAACGACAATATAAGTGATACTGAAAACTATGATTCAAATCACCCTAAGGACTCTCAAACAGGAAATGAGCATTACGATAATACAAAACCATTTTCTAGTGATGAGAGCGAAGAAAGTGGCGTATCTAAAGGTACAGCTGCTGGTGCTGGATTAGGTGCAGGTGCTGCGGGCGCTGGTGCCGCTGCTGCGCATTCATCTTCAGATCAAGAGGAAGATGTGAACGAAACTTCTGATTTTGATAAAGCTGAAAGAGAAGATGAATTTAATCAGCAAGATGAAGTATCTGAAAATGATTTAACTCAAGATGTGGATAATGCAGATACAGAAAAAACAGATGCACCATCATTCGATAACGAAGCTGAAACAGATCGAGATGTTAATACAAATCGATATGGCAATAATATTAATGAAGAAGATGTAGCGCACGATGATGTGGATGATTCAAACATCGACCATCAAGAAACATCAACTTCAGCTAATTTAGCAGGTGCTTCTGGTCTTGGCGCTGCTGGATATGCGAATGAACATAGAGAACAACAAGAAACAGAAGATGACGTACAAGACGATAGAAGAGTCTACTCTAGCGATAATGAAAGAGACTTAGAAGACTTAAATAATCGTGAAACTACAAATACGACTGCTCAATATGGTGAAACAGATAATGTTAAAGATCAACAAGATCTAACAAGAGAAGATGAATCATCATTCTCAAGAGTGCATGATGACGACGTAGAAAGAGAACGTTCTAGCTTAAACTACGATAAACCAAATGAAAGTGTTGAACCACCAACATCAGATGAAACAACAACACGTGAATCTAACTTCTCTACTAGCCAAGATGAGCAAGATACAAATGTTCACACTTCTGGGCATTCATACAACAACGTCACACAAGATAATAATGTAGGTGAAACATCTTACAATAATGAAACGCAAGATAACAATGTAGATGAAGAATCTGTTCAACTTCATGAAGAACGTCTAAATGTAGACAAAGAGAATGTTGAAACAGGTGAAGCATCTGTAGATAAACATGTTGTTGAAGAAGAACAAGAATTTGATGTACCGGTTGAACGTGAAGAAGTAACAATCGAACGTAGACCTGTTAATGAGAAAGTAGACGAAGACTTTAACGCTAATGATGATGATTCTGTACACATTCCATTACACGAAGAACGTGTAAAAGTAGAAAAAGAAAATGTCGTATCTGAAGAAATCGTCATTAAGAAAAATAAAGTTCAAGATACTGAACATGTCTCTGAAAAAGTCAGACATGAAGAAGCAGATATCAATAACCCTACAGATGATAACCCTAAATAAGACAATATAATAACTTAAGAGGCTAGGACATAATGTAATGTCCTGGTCTCTCTTTTTATTTACTCAATACGATAGTACTACCATTAAAATCTTATGTTATAATATTATAAAATATTGATTATGAGGGGTTCATAACTATGAATTTTGAAGTTGTCACATCTATCGATGATCCATTATTCAAAAAAGCATTAGAAATGTATGAAGATATTTTCAAGGCAGAGGTGCGAGAAGACCGCCACGTCTTCATCCATTCGCTTACATCTGAGTACATAAAGAAACATTATATATTTTTAGTTGGTTTAATTGATGACACAGTCGTAAGTTTGTCTACAGGTCATTATGAACCTACAACAAATTCAGCTTTTATTATTTATTTAATGACACATCCTGAATACCGCAATCAGCGTGTTGGCGGACAAACGTTGGAAAGAATTGAAGCAGAACTGCATAAACATGCTCAAGATGTTCATGGAAGAGATGCTAACATGATTATGTTGGAATCGTTTGGAGAAGAATCATACGAGAACAACAGTGGTAAAGAAGAAGCGATTCTGCGTAAGAACTTCTTTAATAGACATGGTTATGAAGTTCAACAAGACATCCCTTATATACAACCGAATCCACAAAAATCATTAGCACCTACGCCAATAGATTTATATATTAAGCAATACTTGCCGCTTCAAAAAGACGTTATCTCACCGAGTATTCGTTCTTGTTACATCAACAAGTACATACACGGAAATGAAAACGATCGTGAATTTGTATATGAATTATTAGAATCTATGGATTTATAAATTAGAAAAGCTGACATCGATTGTGATGTCAGCTTTTTATTGCTTTATGATATCTTTCCATTAATTCCTGGACACTTTCATCTTTAGCACCTTCTGGATTTGTACCACACCATAAATTCATATAATCTGGATTATTTAACTTTTTAGACTGCCCTCTTAAAGGTTGTGTTAATATATTTTGAATCGGATACGGACAAATATCATCTTTAAATTGTTCCATATACTGTATAAATGGATTTATAATACCATTTGCATAACGCCCACTAAACGTATTCGTTAATATAATATCATCTGGGTGTGCTTTTAATATATGCGCTTTATGCACATCTGGTGCACCACTTTCATGTGTCGTTAAGAATGCTGTCCCAAGTTGAACTGCATGAGCACCTTTTTGAATATAACGTTTCGCTAATTCTGGTGTCGTGATACCGCCCGCTACTATTAATGGCACGTTAATTAAAGGATAAGTTTGATTAAACAATTGCTCAGTTGAAAGACTATTTTCTGGCAATGATTGTTCAAATGAACCTCTATGACCACCCGCTTCACTACCTTGAATCACTATCGCATCTATACCTATGGATTCCAAAGCTTGAGCTTCATTTAAATCTGTTGCAGTCCCTATTACGTTAATATGATGGCCATGTAATGTGCGAACGAGACTTTCTGAAGGCTTACCAAATGTAAAGCTTACATATTCAACATGTTTATCTATAATCACGTTTAACATGTCCTCAAAATTCACATCTATTGAAACATCTTGTATTTGTTTGCTGTTTAATTTTTCAGTTATGGGATGTAATATTTTATTCATAAAATCAACTTTTTCTTGATCAATAGCCGGATACTCTGGCACAAATAGATTGACGCCAAACGGTTCAGACGTCATTTGTCTAATTTGGTCTATATCTTTAGCTAAAGTATCAGGCGTCATATATCCAGCACCGATTTGTCCAAAGCCGCCTTCATTACAAACTGAAGCCACTAAGTCAGGAGTTGTAATACCTCCAGCCATACCCGCTAGAAAAATCGGTTTATCCAGTTCTGAGATTAATTTTTTCGATTCCAATGACAATCCCTCCTAAAAAAATTTAATTCGTAAGCTAATCATTTTATTTTTTTAGTTAATTGGTGCATTATAATGACATCATACTAAAAGGAGAAATAAAATGACACACTCAAAGCTTTCATTAACTGAAATTATTAATAAAAGAAAATCAGTTAAAGAGTTCGATCCAAACTTCAAAATTCCAAGAGAAGAAATAAAAGAAATGATAGCACTTGCTACTAAAGCACCTTCATCAATCAACTTACAACCATGGCGCTTTGTTATCATCGATTCTGAAGAAACAAAACAAAAATTAGACCATCTTGTACAGTTCAACCAAAGACAATTACATTCATCAAGTGCAATTATTCTTGTACTTGCAGATTTAAAACACGCTGAATACGTGAGCGATATTTATGAGAAGAATGTTGAACTTGGTTATATGGATGAAAATTCAAAAGATTACTTTATTGAAACAATTTCAAATTTAATTAGCAGTGCTGACGAAAGTTACTTTAATGCACAAGGTTTAATGGATGCAAACTTAGCTTCTATGCAATTAATGCTTATTGCGACTGATCACGGTTATGATACTAACCCTATTGGCGGATTTGATAAAACAGCTGTATTAGAAACATTAAACATTGATACTTCTAGATATGTACCAGCTCATTTAATTGCTATTGGTAAAGGTGTTAAACCACCACATGATTCAAGTAGATTACCAGTAGATAGAATCATCGCTTGGAATGATGAAAGTAACGGTTCAATCGGCGAATAAGTAATTTATTCGTTCTAATAATTATAATACCCTATCGGCAACTAACTTATGTTGCCGATATTTTTTAATATTGCATTATCCAAAAATATAGTGTAAAATTCATTGCTGTGAGTTTTATTTTTTTACTTAAAAGCTTTACCGCTTTAAAGTGAATATCAAATTAAAAGAAGGAATATATATGAAAAATTTATCTCAATGGTCGTCCAGTATCGGCTTCGTTCTAGCAAGTGCCGGGTCAGCTATAGGAATTGGTGCTGTATGGAAATTTCCATACATGGCTGGAACATACGGTGGTGGCGCATTTTTATTAATATTTATTATTTTCACATTGCTTGTCGGCTTACCACTACTTTTAAGTGATTTTGTATTGGGACGCTACGGTAGAACGTATTCTACTAACATCTTCAAAAAAGTATCTGGTAAATCATCTTGGAATTTAGTAGGCTGGCTTGGAAATCTAACAGTCTTTGTACTATTTTCATTCTATAGTGTTATCGGTGGTTGGATCATTCTATATATTATACGTACACTTTTAGACAGCCTTGGATTAACGCAATCACATAATTACGGGAACATCTTTAATGATTATATATCTAACCCATTTTATTCATTAGCGAGTCAATTCGCTTTTATACTTTTCACTGTAGTTATTGTCAGTAAAGGTGTAGAAAAAGGTATCGAGAAAGCTTCAAAAGTCATGATGCCACTGTTATTTATATCGTTCGTAATTGTCATTATTAGATCGATCACTTTAGACGGTGCTTTAGACGGAATTCAATATTTCTTACAACCAAAAGTATCAGATTTAAGTGCTGAAGGTATACTATATGCCTTAGGACAATCGTTCTTCGCATTATCACTGGGTACATGTGGTATGATGACATACGCTTCATATTTAGATCGTAAAACAAACATCGTCAAAAGTGCGAATGCCATAGTATGGATGAACATAGCTGTATCAATAGCAGCCGGGTTAGCCATCTTCCCAGCTATTTTCGCATTTGGATTAGAACCTAACCAAGGGCCAGGATTATTATTTATCGTCCTTCCACAAGTATTTGATCAAATGTTTGTCGGGCAATTGTTCTATTTACTATTTTTAATATTATTTTTATTCGCAGCCATTACATCTTCAATTTCGTTATTAGAATTGAACATCTCAAACATTACTAAAAATAATAATGATAATAGAAAGAAATGGTCATATATCATTGGTATATTAGTCTTTATATTCGGGATACCATCAGCACTTTCAAACGGGTTACTCCAAGACTTTACATTTGGTGTCGGTACATTCTTTGATAATATGGATTACTTAGTCGCGAACATCTTAATGCCAATAGGTGCATTAGGTGTAACCCTCTTCGTTGGTCATATATTCAATAAAGAAATCATTATGAAAGAATTAAATATGAGCGATACTAAAAAAGGAAGACTCTTTGTAAATACATGGTATTTCTTAGTTAAATTTGTACTTCCAATTATCATCATCGCCGTATTTATCGGACAATTAATTTAAATAGAGAAAAGAAGAAGCCGTTCAATTTTTTGGGAATTGAACGGCTTTTTTATAATCTTGTGGGTTAACTTGGCCTTTAACTCACGTCTTTGGCTATCTCGTGGGTTTACTTCACCTTTAACTCACATCTTTTGCTATCTCGTGAGTTTACTTCGCCTTTAACTCACATGTTTTACGATCTCGTGGGTTTACTTCCTCTTTAACTCACATGTTTTACGATCTCGTGGGTTTACTTCCTCTTTAACTCACATCTTTTACAATCTCGTGAGTTTACTTCACCTTTAACTCACATGTTTTACGATCTTGTGAGTTTACTTGGCCGTTAACTCACATCTTCTCCTCTATATCAATCCTATCCACTTCCAATATGTCATGCTGAACAAGATAATTAATAAGTATCCTATAACTGTGAGTGGTACGCCTGTTTTAATAAAGTCTTTAACGGTAAATGTTTCTGTACCGTAAGCCAGCATATTTTGTGGTGAACTAACTGGCAATAAGAAACCGAAGCTAATCACGAATTGTTGTATAAGTACAAAGCCGATAGATTGATCTCCTAAATTTAATGTTTGTGTTAAAGCTATAAACACAGGGATTAATGCTGAAGATAAACTCGTTGCACTCGCAAATCCTAAATGTATTAAAATATTAAATATTGAAATGAGTGCAATGGTTGCGATTAGTGGCATGTGATTAAGTCCCATCAATCCAAATGTTTTATCACTTAACCATTGTGCCGCTGTTGTTTCCAACAATACTGTTCCTAGTGAGATACCAATTCCAAATACGATAACTGTACCCCAAGGAATTTTCTTTTCAACATCTTCCCAAGTAAAGACACCGATTTTAGGAGTTAACATAATTGCTAACGCGATGATTGTTATAGACGATGAATCAATCGGATGGAGCACTTTTTCAGTAGACCAGAAAAATAATAATAAGACAGAAATCGTAATGAGTCTCCACTCTCTTGCTGAAACTGGTCCTAATTCTTTTAATTGTGCTTTAACTAATTCATTTCCACCTTCTATTTCTTTCTCCTCAGGTTTAATGACAGTAATCATCACAAAGTATAAGACGACTGACATGATAATCGCCCATGGTGCTGCATATAAGAACCATTCACCCCAAGAGACATCTTGTCCCATTGATTTATTAATAAATCCTATCGCAACGATATTTTGAGCGGCGGCAGTCTTAATACCTATATTCCATATTGAGACGGCATGCACGGCTGTAATAATCAATAATGCTGCTAATTTACTGTTCTTAGATGTGTTAAATGCAGCAATCATACCTAATAATATGGGTACAACAGCACCTGCTCTTGCTGTAGCTGAAGGCACAAAGAATGCTAAAATAATAGAAACTACAATTGCACCGATAACAATTCTATTTGTTTTGTTTCCTACAATAGAAAGTACTTGTAATGCTAGACGTTTATGTAAATTAGTCACTTGCATCGCTGTAGCTAAGAATAATGCTGCTGCAACGAGTGCCACTGCCGATCCTGAAAATCCACTTAAAGCCATTTTTAATGCATTGCCTGTACCTAGTAATGCATCCCCTTCTAAAGCTTTTCCATTTGCTGACGGATTACCTAAAGCATCTCCTAAATTTTGAACTGGACTAAATCCAATGAGTACAACGATCAAGCCAACAATCATGACCGCTGATACAGGATAAGTTACGGCTTCTGTTACCCACATAATAACTGCAAAAGCTAAAATCGCTAGCGCACATTTTGCCATAACAGGTAAATCGTTTGAAGTCGGTAATAACAATATTCCAATTAATACAACAAAACTAACAATAATCCAAATTGGTTTAAAAGCTTTTTTCTCAGTATTATTAGACATATCTAACAGCTCCAATATTAATTTTTATTGTTCTAATCTCCTAAATAATAACATATTTCTTTTTTGCATATAATACTTTTCACAATTAATACAATAAATACTTGAACTTTCTGTTATTAACATGTAATGTATAAAGGGAAGTGTGACGGTTGTCTGCCGACAGACAACCCTACCTATTAAATTACTGTCAAATAAAGGATGATTTATAATATGTTAACTAAAGAATTCGCAACTAAAGTAGGTCTTAGTGAAAAGCAAGTTAGAAAAATTGTACAGCACTTAGAAGACAGAGGATATCAACTTTCTAAGACAGAATATCGTGGAAGAGAAGCGACAGACTTCCAAGAAGAAGATATTGAACTTTTCCAAGAAATAGCGGAAAAGGTTAAAGAAACAAATAGTTATGACCAAGCATTCGAAACACTAGAACAAGAGAAAGACTTTTTACAAGTTCTTGTTAAAGACGAACCTGCTAATCAAACACCTGAACTACAACATTTAATTGAAGAATTAAGATTAGAAGTTCAACATATGCGTAGAGAAAGACAAATGCTTGGTGAAATGTTGCAACAAGTACATATTCAACAACAGAAACTAGAACAAACTTTAGCATTACAAGCACCTCAACAATCAGAGGCTACTGCTCAAGAGAATGATACTAAAGTTGAAACGAAACAAGCTGAACAATCACAAAGTTCTAAAGCAGTTTCAGAAGATAAGACTTCTAGTGAATCAGTTGAAACGAACAAACAAGAAGAAAAAGAAGAAACAAAAGTTGCTGTAGCTGAAGAGCCAGCTAAATCAGAAACTCAAGCTGATGTGAAATCAGAAGATAAAGAAACTGCTGTTAAACCAGAAACGACTACTGATAAAGCAGCAGAAACGAAAGAAGCAGATGCAACTACATCTAAAGAAGAAACGACTGACAAAGCAGCATCTACTGAAGAAAAAGCACCTGAAACGACATTAGAACAAACTTCAACGCCTTCAGAAAACAAAGAAGAAGAAGTAAAAGAAGAAATCAAATCAGAAACTGAAGAAGAACCTAAGAAAAAAGGATTCTTCCAAAGATTATTCAATATTTAATCCCTTTAAGAAGAGGTTGGGCATGAGGCCTAGCCTCTTTTTTGTTAAGTTTTTGTAAATTTCCACTATATAATTGTTAATTGCTAGAGTACTTTGTTATATTGAATTTTATATTAAGTATTTGTAATGAATATTAACCATTAGGAGTGTTTCACATCATGGAAACATTAAATTACGAAGATTTGAACAATGACCTTTTATGGGCGCATAATCATCAAGTTGTGAAAATCATGAAAGATGATTTAGACATCTATATCAAATTAAATCTTAAAGAAGATAATCATAAATTAGTTGTATTTTCGAATGGCGCGATTGATCCGTCTAAAAGTAAACCGCCTGTCTTTATGAGAAGTAAATGGCATGAAGATTTCAATGCAAATTGTCTTTATATAGATGACAGAACTGTCCATTATAAACAATTACGTATAGGTTGGGGTGTAGGAAGAGAAGAACGTCATTTCTTAAAAGACTATTCTGAGATTGCGCAACAAGTCACACAAGCACTCCAAATAGAATCTCAAAATGTCGTCTATTGTGGCTCATCAGCAGGTGGCTTTATGTCTATGTATTTAGCAACATTGCATAAAGGCTCGACTGCTGTAGTGAACAATCCACAATGTTACGTAGATCGTTACGATAAAGTGAACGTCGAAAAATTATACACTAAAATATTTCCCAACCGTTCACGCGATTATATCAAAAAACAATACGCACTTAGACTGTCGATCACAAGCTTATTCCGCAAACAAAAATATGTGCCTAAAATTTACTACATCCAAAACAGATTATGTGAGACTGATATGACTAGACACTTCGATCCATTTTGTAGTTTCTTAGATAAATACGAAATAAACAGTTCAAACATAAAGTTCATATTATACAACAATAAAAAGCTAGGACATAACCCTATATCAAGAGAAGCAACCGTAAACTTTGTAAACCAAGTCCTTGAAGGCAAACTTGTCATAGCAGAATTTTAAATGTCTTACCTTATATAAGAATTTTTCTAAATTAATAAAGCACTTTCATGACTATTTATGTTACCCTATACGAGTACTGTAAAAAGTGAAAAATTCTTAAGTAAAGGAACTCATTATGAAATTCACAAAAGAAGAATGGCAAAACACAAATTTTAAATTAGATATGGATACAAGTCATTTAAACTTAGAAGAAATTATCAGTTTAAATGATAACTTAACAAATTCAGAAATTAATGAACTCTATTTGCCACTCATTAATTTTTTGACAAACAAAGTTAAGTTCCATAAAGATTATTCATCTAACATTAACAACAAATTACATAACAAAAATAATACACCACCTTTTATTATTGGAATATCAGGAGGGGTTTCTGTAGGGAAAAGCACTGTCTCAAGACTGCTTTTAAACTTACTGCAAGAATATAACGCGGACTGGAAAGTTGATCTGATTACGACTGATGGTTATATCATGCCTAAACAAGAACTCATCGATAAAGACTTACTTTCTAAAAAAGGATTTCCTGAAAGTTATGATACAAAAACATTAATCAGTCACTTAAAACAAATTAAGAACAACGAGCCTAACATACCAACATATACGTATTCACATATCACATACGACCGTCTTAAAGACCAGTATCACAACATAAACTGTCCGGACATACTTATTATAGAAGGTGTGAACATCTTCCAAGTAAGTCCACATGAAGAAGAACTCGTTAGTGATTATATTGATTACAAAATATATTTACACACAACAATAGAAAATATGAAGAAATGGTATCTTAACCGCTTCTTACTACTTCAAGAAGAAGCCTTCCAGAAGCCAGACTCACATTTCTATAAATATCGAGACATCCCAAAAGACGAAGCCTTAAAAATAGCAACAGATCTATGGGACAATATCAACGAAGTCAATTTAATCAAAAACATCTTGCCAACTAAAAACAGAGCAGATCTCGTACTATATAAAAATCACGACCATGTTATAGAAAAACTGAAATTTAATAAATTTTAAGTTATACATTAAACCCTCTCTAGTCCTTGTCTAGAGAGGGTTTTAGTGTTCCGGCAGTCTAAATAATAACAAATATATTATTTCCCAAAACTACCTGCTACATAAAATTTTATTCCCATTTTTATTCTCCTTGTTGTGTTAATTCTAAGTATAACTTTTTAAGGATTTCTTCTATTTCATCTTGAGTTACCTGACATTTTTGATTAAATTTTAGTCTAAAATACAATGTCTTCAAGAAATCTTTTATATTTTTCCTTATTCTAAAATAACTTAAATATGCTTCTTCAGATTGATTTAAATCTGTTTGATTAACTGTCACGAATAGCTCGCTTACCCAATTACTCAATTCTTGATCTGTAAGTCCTTTTTCAAGTAATGCTTCAATGATAAATGCTTGTCGCTCATCTTCAT
Organism: Mammaliicoccus sp. I-M35; assembly: GCF_022386455.1. Taxonomy (NCBI): domain Bacteria; kingdom Bacillati; phylum Bacillota; class Bacilli; order Caryophanales; family Staphylococcaceae; genus Mammaliicoccus; species Mammaliicoccus sp. I-M35. The sequence continues at coordinate 57,040 of NZ_JAJNIL010000010.1, forward strand.
CATCTATATAGCAAGATAAATCAGTATTTAACTGATAAAGTTTTTTAGCGATGACCTTTAAGATCACTTTATTACAGTCACCTGAATAATATTTAGATCTAACACAAGTTGCAAGTAAATCTGATCCATGCGCAACACTATGCATCCATCCTGTCCCATGTACATATCCTCTGACATCAGTTTCCTTATCCATATAATCAATCGCTAAGTTTATAATCTTTGCGTAAACATCCTTAGATAACTGATCATGTTCTTCTAAATATTCAACAATGATTCCAATAATAAGTGCACTGAAACTTCTATCGAGCACAAGATGTTCAGAATCACTTTGGTTAACACTTCTTAAAACAAATTCACAATGCTCAAGTAACTGTAACATTTGATGGTTATCCAGTTTACCGCTTATAATTAAACGCGCAATTAAATCAAAATTATCTTCACGAATATTGGCATTAGGATTTCCAATATTGGATATCATTAATTTAAATTCTTCTTCTGGTACTTGTTTGTTAGGCAATTCATTTTTATATCTTTCAATTAATCCTTCGATAGTCATTAAGAACACATCCTTTAAGAATTAAATCTTTATTTCAATTCTAATTATCAAATGTTAAATTTGGCCATTGCTTATGCCATTGTTTTTGATTAATTCTATCCAAATAAACGTCATATCTACCAGAGTCATGATTAAAATATTGAGTTGGTGAAACAATACCATTAAACAAATCTAGAACACTGTAGTTATAATGTACTTCTAACTCACCATTTTTTATCCTAGCACAAATAGCGGTTGGCGCTTCTGGATAATGATCTACAGCATCCTTCGAATCAATATATTGATTAAAATCATTTTTCAAATGCATTCTAGCTTGGTTTTTTACTGACCAAGGTATGCTAGAATCAATATCTCTTAATTGCTCTTCATATCGCTTCTCAATAGATTCATCTAGACAGTCAGCATTATAAAATATAACATCAACATCATTATATGGTGTCTTATCTGTATAACCATGAATCGTATCCCAAATTTTATTTCTTATAAAACCCGCGCTAACCCAAGAATCATTTAAATTCATGCTTTCTACAACTTCTAAAATATAAATCATATCCGCATCACTTTTAATAAGGTCATAAATAGCCTTCATAAACACACATCCCATAAATTCTATTACTCATTATTATATTGTATTTTTACAATGAATGAAATGCGTGGGCATATAAAGGTATTGATAATTTTAAAACTGCATAATATAATAATTATCAAATAGTGGTACATATCTGCGGAGTGTACTTGAGGTTGACTGTTGCGACGGTCGCCTCTTTTTTTATCTTGCAATGAATCATACTTAGTATACACTACAGGTATTGGCGAAGATGTTATACTTGATTATATTGATATTATAAACAATAAGAAAGATGCACCTGATAGCTTTCAAAATGCAGTAAAAATCAATTAATTTATTGGAGCTTTTTTTATGTATAGAAAAACAAATTTATTCATCGTATTTCTCATTTTATTATTATCTATAATAATGACGTTCTTGGATCAAAAGGCATCTTTTTTTAATAATTTAACGTCTTTGCTATTTTTACAATTTATTTTCTCTATTTCAGTAAACATATTTTTACTAAAATACATCTTTGACTTTGAATTTATTAGAAGATTATTAGATAAAATAAACATTCTTTTCCAATACTTTATTTATACAATAATTTTATTTCTATCTATGTTTATGATTATGTCTATTGATTTAACAAATATTAATTTATTAAATCTAATCTTTAGTTTATTATTCTTGTTTGTATTTAGCTTTTTAACTCAATTATTAATTTGTGAAACAATATCTAAAGTATATATAAGAAATAAGACGTCTATTTACTTCAGCGCACTAGCAATGTTTATACTATTTATGCTTTTAATAATTCCAAATTATTTACAATAATATCGTTGCCATCATAAATAACATCTTTTCTATAATTCCAAACACAAAAATAACCCTCTAGCCTGATTGCTAGAGGGTTATGTTATACGCTAACTCTTATTGTTCCTCTTTGATATACGACTATTTTTACTATATTCACACTTTCTCAAAATGCTTTAATATCAATTTTTCAAGAGCACCTACAATCTAATGTACTTCATACTTCTGCCCTTTTTGTCGCAAATGTGCCCTTTTTTTGCCCTTAAATTATCATTACTTATCTTTTACAGCGTTTATTATCATATTTTGAATATGTCTCATATCATGCTCTATGCTAGCTACCATTTCACTACTTGATTGTAAGAAACCATATTTTGTAGATTTACCTTCTCCAATTTTATAAATAACTTTTTTATCTATTAAACTTCCTAATGTTAATTTAGCATAGTATTCTGTCATACCTTCTAATCCTTGTATTTCTTTCTTAGTTACTGCTCTCTTTTTTTCAATATAATTTAATACTTGAGTTTCCCTATCATTCAACCCATCATAACTACTTACTAAATCTGTTTTCCAAATTTTCACTGAAGTTTTACCATCTTTACTTTCAATCTCTGGCATTCTAAATTTATTTTTCTTAGCAATTTGAAAAATTCTCACTCCACCTGATCCAGCTTTTTCGCTATATCCAGCATTTCTGAACAAAGTAAACAAAGTTGCATTACGAGTTTTAGATTCACTACCCATTGCAAATTCCTCAGGTGTTATTAACATTTCACCTGGATTATTAAATTCATAATAACTTTTAAAAGCTTCAATTTTTATAGTAGTGTTTTCTTCATAATCAGCATGTATAAGAGAGTTTGCTAACGCCTCTCTTATAGACAACTTAACGCCTTCTTCTACATTTTCACGTCTTTGCGTTTCAACATTAAGCTCAAAACTTTCCATAACAGTATTAACCATTTTTTCTAATACTATGTTATAAAAATTAAACACGTTAATCTCTGTTGAGTTAATTTCACCAGAAGATACTCTATCAATCCATCTCTTTTTAATAGTTTCCCCAACCCTATTTCTGTAATCCAAATGAAAAAAAGGAAAGCAATCAACTATTGAATTTTCTTTACCAAAAAATAACAGAGCTCCTTTAACTAATTTATACTTACCATCCTCCCTGTCTTTTTTTACTGCTCCATATCTCTTCAAAAATTCCCAATCATCCATGCTTAATATATCTATTTCTGTTTCCCTTTGTTGAATAATGTTTTTGTAATTTTTCACCGCATATGCATCCAAATCACTTATATCATAATTATTCAACAACATACTATCATTTTCTGGATTTGCATCTCTTAAATGTCTTCTTATTTCAATATCAGTCATTCTCTGATCACTATCATTTCTTCTGATAAACGAGTTGTTAATATTACCTTTTATGTAAACTGGCTTATTAGCTTTACTGACTTCGGGAATATATATTTGAATAACTTTATGCTCCCCCTCCTTTATTATCCTTATATTTTCATCATGAATATTGTTATAACTAGTATATGATTTATCATTTGCTAAAGTTACTAAATCCTTTATTATTTTTTGTTCATTCTTCACCCCTGTTACTTTTGTACCTTTTCTAGTTTCCTCAATTCCCAAAATCACATATCCGCCTTTAGTATTTGAAAATGAAGAATATGTATCCCAAAAAGATTTAGGTAAATCATTCTCAGCTTTTTTATACTCTATTCTTAAGTTCTCTTCTACATAATTACTCATTTTTATTTATATTTTCCTTTCACTATTTTTAATTAACTATATATTACCAAACTTTCTGGAGATTTTCTGGAGATTTTCCGGAGATATATTCAACACTTAAACTATAGGTCCTTTTATATCAATATTAAACTGAATTTTTTCTGGAGATTTTCTGGAGATTTTCTGGAGATTCTAAGAAATATTAAGTCAAAATATCATCTACTTTTCTTTTTTTACCCTTAAAATCACTTAATCTTATAAATACAAGAAGTAATTGAATTACTCCAGATTAAACAAAAGTTTTAAAGAAAAAACCCCCAATATGCTTAAGCACACTGGGGGTCACCACGTTGTGATGATAAATTTTCCAACCAACTATTAGTGAAGGCTCTTCCGTATATTTATTATAATAGCATACATCCAACTTTACTCCAATTTAATACATTGTTTTCACTAAATAGACTTCAATCCCCCCTAACGTATAATTTTATTAAAAATCTTGCTCTTGATTAACCTCATCGCCGTTTCTCCTGTATGGACAATACAATCATTTGTTTATATGGGGGGGCATTTTGATTGAGCTAGAAATGTATAAATTCCGAATAACAATTTGTTCTGCACACTTTATTTCGATTATTTATGATCAATTAAACCATAGAATGATTTGTTGGTAATCAGCAATTATAGTTTTGTATTCCACTATTTCAGATATGTATATGATTTAACTATTTTTATTAGGTTTAAAATGAAGCTCACATGATTTACAGTATAATGAATAACCAAATTTTTTATTTAAAAATATAAAAAATGCAGGTAGAATCATAACAAATAAAATAGCTAATATAGAACTAATAGGGTCATGTAAAAAAGTACCGGATACTATTCCACCCAAAATAACCATAATAGCAAATGCAACACTGATACCTGCTAAACACCCTAAACAGCTACTAGATCGTTCAACAACAGCTCCTGAATTACATCTCGGACAACGTTGCCAACCCATTATGTATCACTCCTAATTTATGTAGTATTACATATATCATACACTAAGATAATAAATCGTTGTAGTCAGTCCAACACTATTAATACATTGATTTCTATGAAATTTAGTCTATAGAGCTATCCATATACATGTATTCCAAGTCGTTTAAATCACAATCAGCAACTTCTATTTTTAGACTAATATCAATATATATTTAAAAAAGGGAAAAATTCCGAAAGAAAGCCCCGCCCCGTTCCGAGGAAAAATTTTTCCTCGGCCGTCAAAATTGGTGGGGGACTTTTTATTTTTTCAAATTTTCATTTTTAAATTTCTAATTTTTTTCTGATTAACGCATGTTTATTGCGAATGTAGGATTCGCTATACCCTAACTCGTTTGAGATTTGTTTTAGTGTTTTCTTCTCTGTATATTTCATGGTGAGTATTTTATTCTCTAATGAATGTGGTAAATCATTCACTTCCTTTAATTTATTCATTACTCTTTTAAGTTCATTTAACTCATTTTCAATACGTTTTACTTCAAATAATAGTTTTTTTTGCTTAGATAGTACCGTTATATATTTATTTTCATAGAATAAATCACCTTTTCTCCAACGTTCGTATTCCGCTTCAACGATTTTTAACTCATCAATTCTAGTTAAACACTCCGCTTCTAACTGTAAATATTCATGAATCCAATTCATCCTATACCATTTGAACTCTTTTAATTCATTAAATGCTAGTGACATGATAACAACACCTCTTTAGATTATAATAAAGATATTGTTGATCAGTAACTCCAGCATTAAATTTTAATATTACGATTACCCCTCAACCATCTTGTATCCCTCATACTTGATGGTTTATTTATGACCACATATAGAACTAGACAGCAAGCAACAACCCCCTATTGATACCTTACATGATACAGATAATATAGAGTAAATAGATATTACTTCGGCCATGTTTATATAATCATCTACTAACACTATCATGTAATATTACTGCATACGAATCAATACCTGATATTATTACTTAAGTATTAATACTAATTGGCCAACTCTAACACTCATAATATTAGTACTATTTAATAGCTTTTAAATATAGGTATATTCCTATAACCAGCTCCCTACACTATTCACCAGGATTAACGTATTTACTATTGCTATAACTCATAGCTTAAAGTACTCCCAAATATATAGATAGGCATATGAAACTACCTCGATAACTCATTACACCATACATCATAGACTTATGAACACTGTCGCTTATATGCTCGTTTACCTTAGTATCACATTGTATTACTTAATCTAATATACGCAGATAGATTTATATATGATTCCTTATTAAGCAGTTCTATAATCCTTTATGTATATATCAGTATTATTCTTCTTTATACTTCTAACACTACTCAAAACTACCTCAATATCTTCAACCGCTTCTTTAAATAACTTTTACAAATACCATTTTACGATTGCTGGTTACAGCTAATCTGTGTATCCAGCCCATAGCATTATTATATATTGTCGCTATTTGAAGCTGCTTAACTTCTAGTTATGGACTTTTTTGTCTACAACCGTACTTGTAAGTACATTTGTGTATTTGTATTAACAACGGTAGTTATAACTACAATTGTACAGTTTTGTTTGATTGTATAATATTGTTTACTGCTACTTATTTTTGAGTAATAGCTATAGCTCTTTTGTGAGCAATAGTACATGCCCATTTTTGATCGTGTAATTTACCAACTTGCTCAATTATGAGCGAGTTCATAGTCATTTCTGACTATATATACTTTTTTTAAAGTGTCAATTCTGTCAATTTAAAAAGAAGCGGATTATACTTACTATTGGATTAAAACTGATTTACTCTAGCGTTTTATAGTAACTAAAGGTTGCCCCAATTTAAGGCTACCCTATAATATGATTTTTTCCTACTATGACTGCTTATTTATTTGATAATCCCCATATTCAATATCAACGCTTTATAAAGTTATGGTAAAGATGTTGTTAAACAATACACGTAATGATGTACGAATAGGCATTATTTAAGTGCCTATCTGTTTTTATTTATTTTATATTCGTCACTTAGGGTCTAATTATTTACAGTTAGGACTTATTTTAAAATGATGTTAAGCCTTAGTTTATAATTAATAAAAACCACTCTAGGAAGGATGATTGAAATGGATGAAATTTTAGAAGATATTAGTAGATCAGTTTGGAACTTCATTACATTGGCTATATCAATTGCACTATATTTCTATTTAAAACATTCGGCCAACAATTTCGTATCTTTACACGGTAGTGGTGTCAGAGCGAGAAACTTGATTAATCAAGAATATATGGCCGACACAGGAAGAATTATAGTATTAATGATTTTAACTATTATTCTGTTTGCTCTTACGATATTTATAGCTTTTAAAAATCCATCTTTTACTGCATTATTTCAAATTCTGTTATCACTATGGTTTATTTATCTTACTTTTCGTATCAGTGCTTTACCATTTTTGGGAACAGCGCTCTTAACAGTTGTTATAGGTGGTACGTTAGTTTATCTCATTACTCATACTGACTAATCCATATGAATATACAGTAGTGAGTTATTTTAAGACTTTATAATTATATATTAAATGAAACCCTCTATATATAATAAATAGTGTAGAGGGTTCTTATATTTCTTTAGCATATATAAATTTCTCGAAACGAACTATCCTTTATGACACTACAAAGACCCAAGCTGACTAATGCCAACTCGGGTCTTACTTCCCCGTTTCTAATGAACAAGTATATCAATTATAGGCATATTGTATAATATAAATTTTGATTAGACAATTTTCTAATAGTCTTATTAGATGCTCTACCTGCGTACTCGATTTGGGTACTCAACTTACCTACTTTCACACTTTGTAATTAGAACCATCTTGTCGTATTGGTAATGTGGATTAATATCATAGAATATTTTCTGACCTGAGGTACTGATTTGGTACTACAGATATTGTAATTAGAACCTGTTCCCTGAATTAGAGTAGTGGTTTAATATCACAAAATACATTTTTTCTTCTATGAGGTCGTGAAACGCTACCCTATGTTAAAGGTGGTCGTGTTACACGCACCTCTATGACTAGGTAATTTACCCCCTCACTTCGAAAGGACTGAACAAATCGTTACCCCCTCTTAGAAAATGGATATTTGCGTTTTCTAATCCTGAGAACTCAATTTCGAGTTTTGACCAGATTCACTAAATTGGTGCATCAGTTTATCTACTTGTTTCAACATGTCGTTTAATCCCAATCAATGACCTCGTGATTCACGTAGCCAATTTGGGAATCTGTATTTCACCGACACCTTATTCTGTAACGAATCGTTCACCCACAAACCTTAGAAAACAGTCCCGATAATATTATATTTACATAACACTTTAAACATTTCAGACACCTAAAAAAGGACTAACAAATTTGCTAGTCCTTGAAATAATTTACTTTTTTATATCGAAAATCACATATATTTATTTTGCATTTAAACGTGTCATTTTAAAGTGTTTTGCTTTTCACGGCATTTTTTATATTACTTGGTATCTAATCCCCTTAAAATACCCCTAGATTTTTAAAATTTAGGGTATTCCATTTCTTTTTTGGGAAATCATTTTATAATAACACCCACTTTTCACTGCCTTTAATCTATTTTAAAATGGCGGATCGTAAATATCATATGGCAGGCCGTTTAGGTGATTAGTTTCAGGTTTCTTTCCCACTGCATCTTTGTTGTCTTTAGAATCGTTAAACTTGCCTTTTCTCCGCCTATCAGTCCCTCTCATCTCTATTGGCGTTGTGTTCTCCATCATTCTTGAAAATATTCGTTCCCAGTCTTTATCATCCGACAATTCCTTTTGTGTAAGGTTTGTTGTGTAAATATTATGTTTTCCTAGTCTTGATTGAACAATCGTCAACAATAGCGACATTTGAGTTTTATAGTTAGCTGAAGCCCCTACATCGTCAAAAATAACCAAATCAGCCGTTCTTATGAGTTGCAACATTGTTTCTTGGTAGTTCTGTTTTGCAAGTAAGGTATTAGAATTCCAGCTCATTGTGATGTTATTCAAAAGCTGATTGATATCCAGGTACATCACTCTGAAACTCTTGCGTACTTCATTCATGATTGAAGCGGATAACATTGATTTACCTGTACCATAATCACCATAGATAAAAAGTGATTGAGGATTATACATATCAAAATTATTTGCATATCTCTGACATATTCTTTGTGCTCTTGCATTCAGATTATTTTCTGGTTTGTACTGTTCAAAAGACACAGTTTGAAACTTTTTAGGAACAAATGATAACGATTTTTTAAAATATTTATCGCGATTGATTTTTTCAAACTGTTTAATATTTCTTTTGGCCAACTCATTCAAGTTGCAGTGACAGTTATAACGCCATTCATAACCGTTCTCATGTTTTATATTGCTAACTTCCCTACCGCACCCTGAACAAATATATGGATCTGATTCATAAATAACTGGCGAACCTTTCTCTGCATTCCTATACTTTACTTTTTCCACGCGTTAACCTCCTAACTTAAAACGGAAGTGAATCCTCAGGAATTGTCTTAAATTCCATGTCTTGATATGGGGAGTAATATTCATCATTCTTTTGCGATTTGTTTTTAAAATTGTGCTTGCGCTTAATCAAGTACCGTTCTGCATCTTCTTTTGTCTTAACTCCGTTATTAGCCCAATCAATCAAGATAGAATTGACATATTTATATTTTTGAGCGCTATTCTTACCCGCTTCTTGTATCGCTTTACAGACGATACCTTTACCAAATTTATCCACGTCCTGAGATAAATAGTTATAGTCAGTCGCGTTCAACATGCCTATCGCATGTTGGTAATAATCAACTATTTTTTTAAAGTCTTCATCACTCACATCATTTTGATGATGAAGATGATTTATATTCTTACCTTCTTTACTTCTTATATTCTTTACTTCTTCTTTAGATGTTAGCTGTCTGTTAGCTGTCTGTTGGTCGTCTGTTAGCTGTCTGTTAGTTTGATTGTTAATTGCAATATCTGATGATTGGTAAATATCCCAATTAATAATGGTTATAAGCCTATTAGACTTTGTTGATTCGTCTGTTAGAAAATTGAGTTTTTCAAATCTTTTTAATGCAGTTCTAACATTTTGGACTGTTACCCCTTTTCCACATTCAGCTACTATTGAAGGTAATGAAGTGACAAATTGACCGGGTTTAGTCTGATATTGTTTACCTTTAAATTCCCACTTACTGCCACCGTAGTCTGCCATCATTAATAACGTTATAAGTATGGCTTTTTGTTCAGCTGATGACTGTTTCCAAATTGGCTTATCTAATATAGAACGCCATAATTTTAAATATCCAGGTCGTGCCATTCATCACTCCCTCACTTTCTGTATTTGATTAATTATGTTAAGATTTCAGTGAGTTATTTCTTAAATAACTTTCACTGTGATTGCCCACTTCTTCGGTCGCCAAACTTTGAGAGGTGGGCTTTTTTATTTCTAATAAATTTGCATATAGATAATACAACATGCCTGATATTAAAATTGAAAAATAAATAGCATTTATAGTATTTATACCTTTATAAATCATAGTGGAGCCGCATAAAGCAATGAGACAAATTAATATCGTCTTTCTCATTACTACACCTCTTTCAGTTTATTTATTTCTGAATCAAGTTCTTTAATACATTCGTCCATTTCCTTTTTGTAGGTTTGAAGTAATATAACTGATTGACATAACCTGATGCGTTGTTCAGCATAACCTAGTCCATGATTTATCACTTCATCTTTACTCTCTAGCCTGTACTTATCGAAACGATCTTCAATTAACCAATAAGAACTTTGTATTAAATCTTCCATTCTGTCTTGTAGAACATCCATGTTAAATTTTATGTTTTCAATATTAAATAATTTGTGTTTCATTTAAATAACCCCCACGTCTATATTTCCAGCTATTTGGTCTAGTGCCCACTCGAGTATTCCAATCAAATGTCCTTTACGGTCTGTTGCATGTCGAGTTTCACCGTTTTGATCTAACACACTATAAAAATAAATATCTTGCTTCTCTTGACTAACCGCTTCAAACATTTCTATGACACCACTTATAATTTGATGTTCTTCGCTATTAAAACTAAATTCACATTGAATGTTGAATAACTTTATTCTAAAAACCTCAATAGCCCTCTCAATAACGTGTGTTTCAGTTATTCCATTAGCTGTAATAATGTTATAGCTTATTCTTAAGTCCTCACTTTGATTAATTACTTTATCCATATCTCTAACCACATTTGATAATTCTTCTCTTTGTTTAATATTCATTTCGTTTGCTCCTTTTTATTATTTTTATATAACTTTTCCTATTACTATTTCATAAATTTTAGCAGCTAATTTATGATGTATTTCACACCTATACAACCCTTAAAATTTGTAATTGTAACTATAATGAATAACGATCTACATCCACTTTTTATTAAGTGTTTTTAAGTAACCTCTAAACTGCTCTATATCAACCAACTTAAGTGTTTCGGATACAGATATATACATTTCATCAATTCCGTTAGGCTCCTTTTCCCAGCGCTTCAAAATACGGTCTACAGTAGATCTGCTCATACCAAACATTTTGGCCAGAAGCGGTGCTTTTGCGTATAGTGGTTTAAATATTATTTGTTCTTCATTTGTTACCGTGTTTTCTTTAGTTGGTATTGTTTTTACGTTTGTCATAGATTACATCTCCTTTTTATCTAAAATTTTAAATAGTTCTTCAATAGGTATATTTAGCAATTCAGATGTTTTAATTGCTAATTTTGGACTAACATTGCATTTTCCATTTAAAAAGTTACTTGTATATGTTGTAGAGATATTTAATTCACGCGCTAAATCTTTAACTAACATACCTTTCAAAAATAAAGCTTTCTTTGCTTTTGAGCTATTAATCTTCACTTTCATACAAAATATTCTCCCTTCTCATTAGTAAAGTAAAGTATCTTTTTATAAATACTTTACTTTATATTATCATTTGTTTAGTTAACTATCAAGAAAAAGATATCTTACTTTACTTTTTGTTGATTTTTAAAAAGTTTTTATACATAATAATGATAGGAGGTGTATAGATGATTTTTTGTACTTTGAAAAAATTGATGAAAGAATATGGAGTTAATCAAACTCAAATCATTGAAAACACTGGTATTACTAGACCTACGCTTATTCAACTAATCGAAAATCAAAATAATGGAATAAAATATAACACTGTAGAAAAACTCTGTGATTATTTTGATATAAAAATGGAACAATTACTTATTCATTCAAAAATCAATATAGAATACGTAGAAACAAATATATTTGAAGACACGTCATTAGCCATTCAAACCGATGGGGAATTAGCAAAGTTCACAGTAATAAGTTCTTTTTTAATTGATAGTCACAAGTTTGATTTTGAAAACGACATAATAGTAAATAACTTGGATATAACAGAGACATATAATATCTATGGTAATAAAAATTTAGAACTAACATGTTTTCTAGATATCAATAAACCTCTCTCATCGAAAGTTGAACAATTTCTACTAAAAGAAAAAGATATCTTTGAATTATATATTTATGTTTTTGACATTGAAACTAAAATTCTAAACTCATTACCGTTCACTATATTTGAAACAGTGTCACTTAATTCTGAAATAATTAAAGATGTCGAGAATCATTCAATTGAGAGTGTTAAAGTTTTCATAGACAGTTTAACTAAAGAAGATAAAACAGTTATTTTCAACAAACTAAATGAGGAGTTAAATCAGTCTATAGAAAAAGAGGATTAGTATAAAGTCACTTTAAATAGAACACTGTATTAATACACGATAGATGAAAAGCCTAATTACTTTGAGGTGACCGAAAAATACATAATCCTGGTTATCCAACACTATAAAATGAAGTTTGGCTTATCCACCTACCATAATGGCTATGTTATGAAATTTGAACCATTGCAGGTGTTTAAACATATACAATTTGAATAAAGGGGAAATGTGGAATGAAAAAGATATTAATCATACTATTTTCATTTTTATTAGTACTTGGAGCATGTGGCCAAAAAGAAGAAAGTAGTAAGGGCGAAACGAAAAGTAACAAAGCCAGCTCTGCAAAATTATCATTAGAAGAACAAAATAAAATCTATAAAAAAGAAACGAAAAAATTAAGTGAATCAATTACTAAATTTAGCGATGATTTTTTTGAAGGTTATGAATCAGGAAAAAACTCATCAAATGATGATGAAATAGAAGAAGATATTATTAACTCAGATGTAAAAAAAGAAATTCAAACTATAAAATCAGAAATAGATAGATATACTGAAAAAACCAAAAACTTAAAAGATATTGATACAAGTATTGGAGATAATGCTGCTAAAACCTATAAAGTAATGGGACTTTTTTCTGAGAGAGTTTATGAATTAGAAGAATTTAAGAAGAACAATCTTGCTAAAGAAACATCATATGATATAGCTTCGTTTGATGCACTTCTAACGACAATTTCGACATTAGAATCGTTATCTTTTGAATATGACAGTTTGGATTCAGATTTGAAAAACGAAGAATTAGGGACCAAAGGTAATGAATCTGTGACAAATTTATTGGCACTACCAAGCGATTTTGATCATATGGATAACTCAGAAGTATTAGGAACTTTTATATCAGAATTTAACGATAATTTAAGTTCTAAAGATATTAAGATTCTTTCAAATAAAGAATTTCGCAAAAATAATTCTAAAATTATGATTACTGAAACACCAGATATTTCAAAAATTGAATATAATTCGCTTATTGATGATATAAACAAAAATAGTCCTGAATTCTTTCATTATGAGCATACTAATAAAATGGTTTCTACTACCGAATATAACAATATTATGGATATAAGGAATGGTATAGTATCAGCTGATGACGATAGTAGTATAGAAGAAGAAAATTCAGATAGCGAAGAAAAAGAAGTTACTCGTGATAATGTAATGGACTTAGTTGAAGATTACGAAGGGGAATCTTTAGACACAGGTACTTATACTTATAAAGAACCTGAGCAAAAATCAGACGGTAGTTGGGGGTTTGCATTTTATACCAAAAATGGTGAACTTGCTGGTTCATATATTGTAGATGAAGATGGTGATGTAACAAAATATGATGAAGATGGCGTAGAAGAATAAATTATAACCTCACAAATCGTGGGGTTTTCTTGTAAGGAGGGTTAACATATGTGGTATGAAGAATTTACTAACAAACATGATGTTGTGCAGTACCGCTTCTATGAAAAGTATAAAGACCCCCTCACTGATAAATGGAAGCGTGTAAGTGTAGTAATGAATAGGAATGGCAAACAATCACAGAAAGAGGCACAGAAGCGGTTAAATGATCGTATTCAAGAGAAGTTGAATGACAAGACACCAAATACATTAAAAACTTTAACGTTTCACCAGGCTTGCGATGAGTGGCTAAATCATTATCAAAAACACTCTGGTTCTAAAGAAACAACTATAAAAGAGAAGCAAAGTAATATCCGTACAGTTAAGAAAGCTATTAAATCAGATATTCTCATTTCTAAAATCACTCATACTTATTTGCAAGAAATAGTCGATAATTGGTCTAAAAGTGATACTATGGGACGTTCTCATATACAAGCTTTAATGATTGGGATACGTTCTGTATTTAAATACATTGATAAGTATTATGGCCAATTGGGACTCTCACTATTAGATAGAGTAGATATACCCAAAAAAGCAATTACTAGAGACGAGTTACAAGCTAAAAGAGAGAATTATTTAGAAGATAATGAGTTGAAAGAGTTACTTGAATGTTTTGATTACCTAATTAAGAATAAAAAACATGCTGGCCGTAAACGTAATTATGCAATGGTTAAATCAATAGTAGAATTTCAAGTTAATAATGGTATGCGTATAGGTGAATTGTTGGCCATTAAAACAGAGAATATAGATGTTGAGGGTAAAACATTATTAATTGACGGAACGATTGTATGGAAAAAAGATAATGAAACAGGTGCATTTGGAGTAAAAGAAACAACTAAAACATCAGCAAGTTATAGAACGATCGGTTTAACTTCTCAAAGCATTAAGTTATTAAAATCAATCATACTTGATAACAAGAAAGAAAATCAGTGGAACGACAAGTTTATGGATAGAGGATATATATTTACTAATACTGCTGGTAGTCCAATAGACCTCAATAAGGTTAATAACATTATTGCTGAAGCGGTTGAAATCAGTTCTATTAGTAAACGTGTAACTACTCATACATTGAGACACACTCATATATCTACATTGGCACAATTAGGAATAAACTTAAAAGCCATTCAAGATAGAGTAGGACATAGTGATTATAAGACAACACTATCCATATATACCCACATTACAGATAAGATGGCACAAGATATGATGAATAAGTTAGAGAAAGTTTGAATTAGTCTAAAACAAAAATTATTGCTTCTGATAAATATAGGTGTTAAAATGAATTTGCAGATAAAAACGTATGCTGTATACTTACCTAACCGAATTAACGTTTAAGCGGCCTGTGTGGTCGTCGGCGGTAAGGAGATTGAGGACGGATATTCCGTCCTCTTCTTTTATATGTGAGGGATAAAATTATGAATATATTTGTTTACAGTGATGAATCAGGGGTTTTTGATTCGTATAATGAAAAATACTTTGTTTTTGGAGGATTAATTTTTTTAGACAAAGAAAGTAAAGAAAATGCAAATAGAAAGTATATAAACGTTGAAAATATTATTCGAAAACATAATACATATGTATCTTCTGAATTGAAAGCCACTGCTTTAACAAACAAGGATAAAGGTAAAATTTTTAGATCCTTAAATAGATACATAAAATTCGGTGTTGTCATTGATTTAAAAAGAATCAATAAGGATATTTTTGAACATAAAAAGAACAAACAACGATACTTAGATTATGCATTTAAAATAGGATTAAAAAGAGCATTTCAACAATTAATTGCAGACGGGATAATCATTCCTGCCAAAGTAAAAAATTTAAATATATTTTGTGATGAGCATACCACTGCAACAAACGGAATATATGAATTAAGAGAAGGCTTAGAACAAGAATTTAAATGTGGAACTTTTAATTATAGTTTTAATAAATTTTTCCCTCCTTTATTCAAAAATATTGATAGCGTAGATTTAAATTTTTGTGATTCTAATAAAAAAACTTTGATAAGGTCAGCTGATATTGTTGCTAACAAAGTCTATTTTCATTCAAAGCAAAATACACTCGAACATTTAAATAAAAAGGTAATAATTACGAAATTACCTTAAAAAATACTTTTTTAATCATCTTGATAGAGCAAATTGAAGCGGTTAATACATAGTAGGGTCGAAATATCGGCTCTTTTTTTATGGCCAAAATACCAACTTTATCACACACCGCCCTTTTTTTGCCCTTTTTTCATAAAAATAAACACAAAAATAACCCTCTAGCCTGATTGCTAAAGGGTTTTGTTATACGTTATATATTATTGTTCCTCTTTAACGTATGGTAATAAAGCCATGTGACGTGCACGTTTGATAGCTACAGTAAGCATACGTTGGTATTTTGCTGAAGTACCTGTTACACGACGTGGTAAGATTTTACCTCTTTCTGAGATAAACTTTTTAAGTAAATCTGTATCTTTGTAGTCGATATGTGTAATACCGTTTGCTGTGAAGTAACAAACTTTTTTACGACGACGACCACCTCTTCTTGGTCCACCTGCCATGATTGTGTTCCTCCCTTCTCGTTAAATCTTTATCAATTTATATTCGTTTCAATCAACTATTAGAACGGCAAATCATCATCACTGATATCAATTGGGCCATTAGCGTTTGCAAATGGATTACTTGATTGTTGATTATTTGACTGTTGATTTGAAGGTGCTTTTTGTCCTTGTTGTTGGTTACCACCAAAGTCTTGTCCATAATTTTGGAATTCGTTATTATTTTGGTTATATGATTGATTATCATTACCAGATTGACGTTGATTTGCGCCTTTTGGTTCAAGGAATTGAACACTGTCACAAACAACTTCAGTTACATAAACACGACGACCTTCTTGGTTCTCGTAGCTACGAGATTGTAGACGACCTTCAACTCCTGCCAGACTACCTTTAGATAAGTAATTGTTTACATTCTCTGCGGGACGTCTAAATACAACACAGTTGATAAAGTCAGCTTCTCTTTCACCTTGCTGGTTCGTATAAGTACGATTAATAGCTAAAGTAAAAGTAGCAACTTGAACGCCTGAGGGTGTTACTCTGTATTCCGGATCTTTAGTTAATCGACCGACTAATACAACACGATTAATCATTTAATCTCCCCCATTTTATAAGTTAAATTATTTTTCTTCTTCGCGTACTACGATGTGACGAATGATATCATCAGAGATTTTTGCTAAACGATCAAATTCACTGATAGCTTCGTCATTTTCAGACTTAACTCTAACGATGTTGTAGAAACCTTCTGTGAAGTCTTGGATTTCATAAGCTAAACGACGTTTACCCCAATCCTTTTCTTCGATGATTTCTGAACCGTTTGAAGATAAGATTCCTTTAAAACGCTCAACGACAGCTTTTCTAGCTTCGTCTTCGATATTTGGACGTACTACGTACATTACTTCATATGTTCTCATCAATTTACACCTCCTTGTGGTCTATGCGGCCTAATAACTCAGTATTAAGCAAGGAATAATTTTCATTACTCACAATCAAGAATTATAGCATAGAGTATTACTTTTTACAATCTTTTTCTCATTGATATCAAAGAAAAAGCCAATAGTGCATAAACACTACTGGCCTTTATCTTACACATTA
Organism: Mammaliicoccus sp. I-M35; assembly: GCF_022386455.1. Taxonomy (NCBI): domain Bacteria; kingdom Bacillati; phylum Bacillota; class Bacilli; order Caryophanales; family Staphylococcaceae; genus Mammaliicoccus; species Mammaliicoccus sp. I-M35. The sequence goes on from NZ_JAJNIL010000010.1 coordinate 74,578, forward strand.
AATCTAAAGTGTACAACGTCTCCGTCTTTCATTAGGTATTCTTTACCTTCTAATCTTACTTTACCCGCTTCTTTAGCACCGTTCATGCCGTTATTTGCTAATAAATCGTCATAACTAACGGTTTCTGCTCTTATAAAGCCTCTTTCGAAGTCTGTATGGATAATTCCGGCACATTGTGGTGCTGTCATGCCTTCTTTAAATGTCCATGCTCTTACTTCTTGTTCACCTGCTGTAAAGTATGTTGCTAATCCTAATAAGTTATATGATGCGCGGATTAATTTGTCTAATCCTGCTTCTTCTACGCCTAAATCTTCTAAGAACATTTCGCGGTCTTCGTCATCTAATGTTGCTAATTCTTCTTCGATTTTTGCTGAAATCACGATAACTTGTGAACCTTCGTTACTTGCGTATTCTTCAATTTTTTGTACGAATTCGTTATTTTCTGGGCTTGCTACTTCATCTTCTGCTACGTTTGCTACATATAACATTGGTTTAGAAGTAAGTAAGCTTAAATGTTTCACGATTGCTTTTTCTTCTGGTGTAAATTCTAAACTTCTTACTGGGTTATTGTTTTCTAAAGTTTCTTTAATTTTTGCTAATACTTTTTCTTCAGCTACGGCATCTTTATCTTTTTGTTTTGCCATTTTTGCTACTCTTTCATAGCGTTTTTCTATTGATTCTAAGTCAGCTAATACTAATTCCATATTAATAACTTCAATATCATCGATTGGATCTACTTTTCCTGATACGTGTGTAACATTTTCATCAACAAATGCACGTACGACTTGGCAAATCGCATCTACTTCACGGATATGTGATAAGAATTTATTTCCTAATCCTTCACCTTTAGATGCACCTTTAACGATACCTGCAATATCTGTAAATTCGAATGCTGTTGGTACAGTTTTCTTAGGTTTTACTAATTTCGTTAATTCTTGTAAACGATGGTCTGGTACTTCTACAATCCCTACGTTAGGATCGATTGTTGCGAAAGGATAGTTCGCTGCAAGTGCTCCTGCTTTCGTAATTGCGTTAAATAATGTTGATTTACCTACGTTTGGTAATCCTACTATGCCAGCTGTTAATGCCATATTTTATTCACCTTGTCCTTTTACTAATATTTTTTTAATTTTTTTATTAAACTCTTGTCTTGGTAGCATGATACTACGAGAACATTCTTCACACTTTATTCTAACATCTGCACCGAGTCTTATAATTTTAAATCTATTATACCCACATGCGTGTTGTTTTTTCATTTCAACGATATCATTTAACTCATATGATTTGATCATATTTTTGCCTCCCGATTAGATGATTATTGAATGTTATTTGGATTATAAGAAACCATTGTTGGAATTGGCGCTTGAATACCTTCTTTATCGAAGAAAGATTTCACTTCTCTTCTCAAGATTCTAGCACCTGATGCATGTTCATTTGGTTCTGTTTCACCTGCTATTTTAATTGTTGCTTCCCCTGCTGTCACAGTTTCTACACCTAAAATTTCAGGATCTTTAATGAATATTTCATATCTTTCTTTAACTGTCGGTAAAAATTCATTTAACTTACTTTCAACTTCATCTAAATCTTCTTTAATAGATACAGGAATTTCTACGATAGCCATACCGTTATGAATTGAGAAGTTTACAATCTCATTCATTGTACCATTAGGAAGTATCGTTAAATCACCAGCAAACGATAATATTCTTGTAGATCTCATTCCTATTGATTGTACAGTACCTTCCGCAACAGTGGTACCTGTTGTATTAATTTTCACATAATCGCCAACATCAAATTGATTTTCGAAAATGATAAAGAAGCCTGTGATGACATCTTTTACTAAGGTTTGTGCGCCGAAACCAATTGCTAACCCTACAACACCGGCACCAGCAATAATACTTTCAACTCTTATGCCTAAATTGCTTAAAATGGTTGTCGCAACTATAAACCATACGACATAGGAAATAACATTTTGTAGTAAGTTAACCATTGTTTTAGCGCGCTTGTTAGACTTCCCTACCCTCTTAGTTCCGTATTTCGTAGTAAAGAATTTCTCTACCACTTTATGAAGTACTTTAATAATGACGTAAGCTAATACAATGTAGAATATGCCGATTAATATTTGTTCTATCCACTTTTGCCAATTTTCTGGATCCATAAATGGGTCAATCAATTTATGAATGATGTTCATAATCTTATTCACTTTTTACACCTCTTATTTTTCTAACAATAATTCTAATATTCTCTTATATTCATCTTCAGAATTAAATTCAAGAGAAATTTTGCCTGCTTTTTTAGTCTTAGAAATATCAATATTCGTTCCAAACTTTTCTTTTAATTGATATTCATGTTTGACTAAGAAATTAGGTTTCGGTTGTTTCGTTTTCTTTTTCTTTTCTTGGCCTTGAGTATTTAACTGTTTAATATATTCTTCTAATGCTCTAACACTCATATGTTCTTTTACAACTTTTTTAGCCACTTGATCTAATTGATGTTTCTTATCTAAACCAAGTAATGTTCTACCGTGTGCACTTGATATTTTTTCTTCGTTGATTAGTTTTTTTACACTTGGTGGCAACTTCAGCAACCTTAAGACATTTGCAATGTATGATCTTGATTTCCCTAATCTATCTGCAACGTCTTGTTGTTTTAAGTTCAGTTCTTCCATCATCGTTGCATAACTCTTTGCTTCTTCTAGAGGTTTTAAATTTTCACGTTGAAGATTCTCTATAATAGCAAGTTCTAACATTTCTTCATCGGTTAAATTTTTAATGATTGCCGGTACTGAATCTTTGTTAGCTAATTGACTCGCTCTAAATCTTCTTTCACCTACAACGATGTCGTAACCTTTTATCGTTTCTCTTACGACGATAGGTTGCAACACACCATGTTGTGAAATCGACTGCGTTAAATCTCTCAAAGCTTCTTCATCAAAATAATCTCTCGGTTGATATGGATTCCTTCTTAATTTTTCTAAAGGAAGTTCAACAATTTTATCATGACTATGGTTATAAGAAATCTTATCTGTTAATGCTTGATTTCTTTCTTTCATTTCATCACCACGTTATTTATTCTCGTATGTTTCACGTAAAACATCCAAATTAGATTATAACAATTTTGAAAGGGATATGCACAAAAGAAAAGTTGAGCGATAAATTAAAATATTCAGAAAAGTTGTTGACAAAAAAATATACGCATAGTATTGTGTAATATATCAACAACGAAAACAAATAAAATCACGATAAAAAGGAAAGTAAATCTTACACTGCAATCATCAGAGAGTTCCCATTTGCTGAAAGGGAACATTGAAAGAAAGATTGAAAATGGCCTTGGAGTGGTGGCATCGATATTGAGGTGTCAACGGGATCGCCCGTTATAGCGATACAGTATTAAAGTCTCTTTAGTGATGATGGCGTACTGGAATTTGTTCACCAATTTTACTGCCATTATATCTTCTTGTAGGAGACTCGTACTTATAGAGGTAATGTCAGTAATGTCATTGCGAACAAAGGTGGTACCGCGAGCTAAGCTTTCGTCCTTTACATCCGATTTATTTCGGGTTTAAAGGACGGAAGCTTTTTTTATTTTTAAATTCATTAGGGAGGAAGGCTATTATGAAATCTACTCAACTCGCTCAAATTTCATTAACTAAAGACCATACCGGGGCAACGACAAACCCAATTTATCTTTCAACAGCCTATCAACATGAAAAATTAGGTTGTTCAACTGGCTTTGATTATACAAGAACGAAAAATCCAACTCGCTCAAACTTTGAAGAGGCATTTGCCAAACTTGAAGGTGGTAAATACTCATTTGCAACTTCAAGCGGTATGGCTAGCATCCAATTAGTTTGTAACTTATTTAAACCAAATGATGAAATCTTAGTGTCATTCGACTTATATGGCGGCACATTTAGACTATTTGAATTTTACGAAAAGCAATACAACATCAAATTTAAGTACATTGATTTTTCAAATATTGATGAAGTAAACGCATCGATTAATGAACATACACGTGCATTCTTTATTGAACCTATTTCAAATCCGTTAATGTTCTCAGTGGACTTAAATCCTTTATATGAAATTGCACAAGCAAGAAATATATTAACGATTATAGATAACACGTTCTTAACACCATACTTATCAACACCATTAAAAGACGGTGCTGACATCGTCTTACATTCTGCTACAAAGTACATAAGTGGTCATAATGATGTGTTAGCTGGCATTGTCACTGTATCAGATGATTACTTAGGTGAAGTGCTTGGCCAGTTTCATAATATGATCGGTGCAACACTCTCACCATTCGATAGTTATTTATTACTGAGAGGCTTAAAGACATTACATTTACGACTTGACCGTTCTACTGAAAATGCTCAAAAGTTAGCACAATCACTACAATCTGTTGAAAGCATTGATGAAGTTCTTTACTCAGGTCAAACCGGAATGTTAAGTATTCGTTTAAACAATGCATATAGCGTTGATAGCTTCTTACAAAATATTAAATTATGTATATTTGCAGAAAGTCTTGGCGGTACTGAAACATTTATCACATTCCCTTATACACAAACACATGTAGATATGGCAGATGAAGAAAAAGATAAACGCGGTATAGATGAATATTTACTCCGTTTATCTATTGGAATAGAAGATTATGAAGATATTTACGAAGACATACTACAAGCCTTAAAAAATTCAAGAAAAGAAGGAGTGTCAATATGAGCTATTCAAAAGAAACGTCTTTAATATTGGATTCCACTAGAGGTAACGAGCACTTATCAAGCAATCAACCATTATATTATTCATCCACTTATCATCAAGAAACTTTAGGTGGCAATCAAGAATTTGACTATGCACGTAGTGGTAACCCTAATAGAAAGTTACTTGAAGAAAAGTTAGCAGATTTAGAGGGCGGTAATTACGGATTTGCATTTAGTTCAGGAATTGCTGCAATAACAGCTGTCTTCTTAACATTGAAACCAGGAGACCACGTGATTCTTCCAGATGATGTTTACGGCGGAACGTTCAGACTAACAGAGCAAATTCTTAAGAAATTCGAAATAGAATTTACAACTGTCGATCAAACAGACTTACAAAATATCAAAGAAGCTGTTCAAGAAAATACGAAACTAATCTATGTTGAAACACCTTCTAACCCACTCTTTAAAGTGACAGATATTGATGGTGTTAGCCAAATTGCACGTAAACACGACGCACTATTAGCTGTCGATAATACATTTATGACACCGTTAGGACAATCACCATTGAAACTAGGTGCTGACATCGTAGTTCATTCAGCTACAAAATTCTTAGGCGGTCACAGTGACCTCATAGCTGGCGCAGTAGTCGTGAATGACCCAGAACTTAAAAATGAAATTTACCTTATTCAAAATGGTACAGGTTCAGGATTAAGCGTTTATGATTCTTGGACACTTGCTAAACATTTAAAGACATTACCAATTAGATTTAAACAATCTGTTTATAACACAGAACAAATTTATAGATATTTAATCGATAATGAAGCAATTGAAACAGTCTATTATCCAATCACAAATGACACACATTTAAGACAAGCTAAAAATGGCGGTGCCGTGCTCGGATTCAGACTTAAAGATGAATCAAAAGCACAAGCATTTGTTGACCATCTTAATATCCCTCTTGTATCTGTAAGCTTAGGTGGTGTAGAAACGATTCTTTCTCACCCAGCTACAATGAGTCACGCAGCTATTCCTGAAGAAGTGAGAGCTGAACGTGGTATCACTAACGGATTATTTAGATTGTCAGTCGGCTTAGAAGATGTCAAAGAATTGATCACAGATATCGATTGGGCATTAAAGGAGGCTACATATGAGTCTAAAAGAAGCGTTAAAGAACCAAATTTTAGTAGCTGACGGAGCAATTGGAACCATCCTCTACTCTGAAGGATTGGATACTTGTCCAGAAAGTTATAATTTGACACACCCTAACAAGATAGAACAAATTCACCGTTCTTATATTGAAGCTGGTGCAGATATTATTCAAACAAACACGTACGGTGCAAATTTTGAGAAGCTTCAAGATTTTAATTTAGAACATCGCGTAAAAGAAATTCATCGTGAAGCTGTACAAATCGCTAAAAGAGCGAGCAACGATCATACGTTTATTCTAGGTACGGTAGGCGGTTTTCGTAATATCAAAAAGAGTAACTTATCAATTGAAGCCATTCAATATCATACAGAGATTCAAATTGAAACACTTGTTAATGAAGGTGTAGATGGTATTTTATTTGAAACATACTACGATTTAGAAGAATTACTTGCTGTCTTAAAAGATACAAAAGCAAGATACGACATTCCGATTATTGCTCAACTAACAGCTAGTAATACAAATTATTTGAGAAATGGTACACCTATACCAGATGCATTAGAAACATTAGTGAAAGCCGGTGCAGATGTCGTTGGTTTAAATTGTCATCACGGTCCATACCATATGATTAAGACATTTAAACATATTGACTTACCTGATCATGCTTACCTTTCATGTTATCCAAATGCAAGTTTGCTGGATTTAGAAGACAACGACTTGAAATACAATAACAACTCAGATTACTTTTCAGATGCAGCGAAAGAGCTCGTTAATCAAGGCGTGAGATTAATAGGTGGATGTTGTGGTACAACACCAGAACATATTAAAAAAATAAAGAATGTCGTCAAAGATTTAAAGCCTATCAAACACAAAAATGTTATACCAATCGAAACAAAACAGTACAAAAAGCAAAATAAAGAAGAACCTAGTATTAAAGAGCTCGTTCAACAAAGACCAACCGTTATTGTTGAATTAGATACACCTAAACATTTAGATACGAATAAATTTTTCGATGGCATACAAGCCCTAGAAGATGCAGGTGTAGATGCAGTCACACTTGCTGACAATTCCCTAGCAAGCGTGAGGATTTCTAACATTGCCGCAGCTAGTATCATTAAACAAAAGTATAAAATTAGACCACTCGTACACTTAGCTTGCCGTGATAGAAACTTAATCGGCTTGCAATCTCACCTAATGGGACTTTCGTTACTTGGCATTAATGACATATTAACGATTACGGGGGACCCTTCTAAAGTGGGTAATTTCCCAGGCGCAACAAGTGTATTCGATGTTAACTCTAGTGGATTAGCTGAAATCATTACACAGTTCAATCAAGGTATAAACGCCGATGGAGATACATTGAGAAGCAATACCAACTTCTCAGTTGCAGGTGCATTCAATCCAAATGTAAGACGACTAGAACCAGCAGTCAAAAGATTAGAAAAAAAGATTGAATCTGGCATGGAATACTTTATTACACAACCGATTTATGAACCTGAAAGAGTTAAAGAAATATATGAAGCAACTAAACATATAGACGCCCCGATTTTCATTGGTATTATGCCAATTACGAATTACAATAACGCACTCTTCTTACACAACGAAGTACCTGGTATTAAACTATCAGATACGGTGCTTAACGCCTTTGAAAAAGTCAAAGACGACAGAGATGCTACAAGAGAACTCAGTATTAATTTGAGTAAACAATTGATTGATGCAGTACACCAATATTTTAATGGCTTGTACTTAGTTACACCATTTTTAAAATATGATTTAACAGTTGAATTAGCAAATTATTCACAACTAAAAACTGGAACACAAACCAAGGAGGCAATATTATGACAATTAAAACATCAAATTTAGGATTCCCAAGACTAGGTAAGAAAAGAGAATGGAAAAAAGCCATCGAAAGTTACTGGGCTAAAAAAATAGATAAAGCCGAATTAGATCAAACGTTGCAGGATTTACACAAAGAAATTTTAACAATTCAGAAAGACCATCATGTTGATCATATCCCTACTGGTGACTTCTCACTATATGACCACGTGTTAGATACATCATTACTATTCAACATCATTCCAGAACGTTTCCAAGGACGTCCTGTAGATGATGATTTATTATTCGATATTGCACGTGGTAACAAAGATCATGTTGCAAGTGCGTTAATCAAATGGTTCAACACAAACTACCACTACATCGTACCTGAATGGGACAACGTGTCACCTCAATTAAATAACAATGTGTTACTTGAGAAATTCAATTTCTCTAAAGAAGTTGGTGTAACATCTCATCCAGTTATTCTTGGTCCTGTTACATACGTAGCATTATCTAAAGGTGGCGACCAAAGTTTCGACGAAAAAGTAAGAACACTTTTACCATTATATAAAGAAGTATTCGAGCAATTAACTGAAGCAGGCGCTGAATACATCCAAGTAGATGAGCCAATTCTCGTAACAGACGGTGCAGCTGATCTTCAAGATATTACGAAAGAAGCATATGAATTCTTTAACGAAGCGGCACCAGCTGCGAAACTTGTCTTACAAACATATTTCGAACGCGTTGATTTAAACTTTGTTGGTCAATTACCAGTCTATGGATTCGGTTTAGACTTTGTACATGACAATGGCTTTAACTTACAACAAATCAAAGATGGCTTATTCCCTAAAGAAAAAGCTTTATTCGCTGGTATCGTTGATGGTAGAAATGTTTGGTCAACTAATATTGAAGAGAAGAAAGCTTTAATCGAAACATTACAATCTTATACAGATGAATTAGTGATTCAACCATCTTCTTCATTATTACATGTACCAGTTACTTTAGAAGAAGAAACATTAGACGACTCAGTTCGTGAAGGCTTAAGCTTTGCGACTGAAAAATTAGACGAACTATATGCTTTAAAACAATTATTTAACGAAAATGATGACACTTTATATAACGAATTAAAAGCACAATATGAACGCTTTGAAAGTCAATCATTCAAACAATTAGAATATGACTATGATTCAGTTAAATCAGAACGTACTACACCATTTAAAGAAAGAAAAGTCTTACAAGATCAAGTATTAAATTTACCAGACTTACCAACAACAACGATTGGTTCATTCCCTCAATCAAGAGAAGTACGTAAATACCGTGCTGCTTGGAAAAACAATCGTATTTCAGATGAAAAATACGAAGAATTCGTACAAAATGAAATTAAACGTTGGATTGAAATTCAAGAAGAAATTGGATTAGACGTATTAGTACACGGTGAATTCGAACGTAATGACATGGTTGAATTCTTCGGTGAAAAGCTAAACGGATTCTTAGTAACTAAGTTTGGTTGGGTTCAATCATATGGTTCTCGTGCCGTTAAGCCACCAATCATTTACGGAGATGTTAAATGGACAGCACCATTAACAGTTAAAGAGACATTATATGCGCAAAGTTTAACTGACAAACCTGTTAAAGGTATGCTTACAGGTCCAGTTACAATCTTAAACTGGTCATTCGAACGTGTGGATATCCCACGTAGCGAAGTTCAAGATCAAATCGCATTAGCGATTAATGAAGAAGTTCTAGCACTTGAAGAAGCGGGTATTAAAGTCATCCAAGTAGACGAACCTGCATTGCGCGAAGGCTTACCTTTACGTTCTGAATACCATGAAGATTATTTAAATAAAGCTGTACATTCATTCAGATTATCAACTTCTTCAGTACAAGATTCAACACAAATTCATACACATATGTGCTACTCACAATTTGGTCAAATCATCCATGCGATCAAATCATTAGATGCTGATGTTATCTCAATCGAAACTTCAAGAAGTCATGGTGACTTAATCAAAGACTTCGAAGATATCACATATGACTTAGGTATCGGTTTAGGTGTATATGATATTCATAGCCCTCGTATACCTACAGAAGAAGAGATTACAGTTGCAATCAATAGAGCACTTCAAGAAATTGACCGTTCTCTATTCTGGGTAAACCCTGACTGCGGATTGAAGACAAGACAAGAAGAAGAAGTAAAACAAGCTTTAACAGTATTAGTCAATTCAGTAGAAAAATTACGTCAAGACAATACAGTTAAACAACCTAACTAATAAATGAGGTGATGTTATGTCATATCCATTATGGAACACGCTAAATCAACTGAAAGAATATAAATGGGTAGATTTAACGCATACATTTGATTCAGAATCTCCACACTTTTCAGCTTTTGAAAATGCAGAAACAAAAACATTGTATAAAGTTAAAGACGACGGTTTCTTTGCCCAATCATGGCAATTTCCTACACAATATGGAACGCATATAGATGCACCTATACATTTTGTAGAGCATAAGCGATATTTACATGAACTCGGTTTACAAGAAACAGTCTTACCTTTAATCGTGTTAGATTTTTCAAAAGAAGTAGCCCAAGATTCAGATTTCAGACTAACTAAAGAACACATCCTTCAATGGGAATCTGAAAATGGACCAATTGAAAGTGGAACGTTTGTCGCATTTAGAAGTGACTGGTCAAAGAAATGGCCAGATAAAGAGCAATTTGAGAATAAAGACAAAGATGGTCATGAACATCTCCCAGGATGGTCATTAGACGCACTTAAATACTTGTTTGAAGAGAGAAAGATCAAGTCAATCGGACATGAAACATTTGATACTGATGCTTCAGTAGACATCCGTAAAAACAATGACATTGTCGGTGAACGATACGTACTTGGTTTAGATACTTTTCAAATAGAACTGTTAACCGGATTAGATGAACTACCAACACGTGGTTCAGTTATATTAGCCATTAGCCCTAAACCTAAAAATGCACCCGGATTCCCTGTCCGAGCATTTGCTATTACCCCTAAATAATAGCACTGCCATATGATATTTTTGAGCGAGTATCGTATGGCAGACTACCTTCCCTATATTAAATATATAAAAAGCACCTTTCGATCTCCATCGAAAGGTGCTTTACTGTTTAATATTTAGATACGGGTGATCCTCCGATTTGATAATCTATTTCTATCGCATTTTCACTATTTTTACGATATAAATAATAGAAATACATAGACCATAAAATCGTCAAACCAGCTGATAACCAATAACTAAGTGATAAATCCATCCCAAATCCTATTGGTTGGCTTAATATATATGTGAATATATTCCATGTCATAAATAAAGCAGGTATTAAAGCGACATAGAAATTCTTTTTAGATAGTAATAAATACATAGCGCCTATCCATAGTGCAATAACAGCTGTTGTTTGGTTTGCCCAAGAGAAGTATCTCCAAAGTATTGTGAAGTCTACTCTCGTTAAAATAAAACTAATAACAAACATCGGTATCGCAATTGCGAAGCGATTCATTACTTTCTTCTGACCGAAATTAAAATAATCAGCTAAAATCATTCTCGCACTTCTAAATGAAGTATCACCACTTGTTATAGGTAATACAATAACACCTAGAATCGCTAATGTTCCAAATACAGAACCTAATAACATTGTAGAAGCCTCACTCACTACAAGCGCCGCTTCACCTTTCGCTAACACTTCTTGTAGACCACCATAGCCACCAAATAAACTCATAGCAGCCGCAGCCCAAATCATCGCAATAATACCTTCAGCAATCATCATACCGTAGAATATTTTACGACCATTTTTCTCATTATTCGTCGTTCTAGAAATAATCGGCGATTGTGTCGCATGGAAACCAGATAAAGCACCACAAGTAATCGTAAAGAATAATAAAGGAAAAATTGGCGCCGAATCAGGATGCATATTTTTCAATGTTAATTCTGGTATTTCCGCACCAGTCATAATTAATCGTACAAAGATTCCTATTGCAGAAATCATCAAGATAAATCCAAATACCGGATAAACTTTACCAATAATTTTGTCGATAGGTAACACTGTAGATAAGAAATAATATAAGAAAATAACAAAAATAATAATACCTAAAGCTACTCTACCATCCATTAAAGAATGTAATAATAATGCCGGACTCGTAACAAATACAGTACCTGTCAATAACAATAGTAATAGTGTAAAGACGTTCACAAGGTGTCTCATCACATTACCTAAGAACTTACCAGCTAATTCAGGTAAATGAGCCCCCTTATTACGTATAGAAATCATACCTGTTAAATAATCATGAACAGCACCAGCAAATATAGACCCTAATACAATCCAAATAAAAGCAACTGGTCCATATAAAGCACCCATAATCGGTCCAAATATCGGCCCAACCCCTGCAATATTTAACAATTGAATCAATGAGTTCTTATTTGTCGACATCGGAACAAAATCAATATTATCCCTTTGATCATGAGCAGGCGTCGGACGTTCATCCTTAACACCAAACATTTTTTCAATATATTTGCCATATGTAAAATAACCTATAACTAATAAAACGATAGAAACTAAAAATGTAATCATTAAAATCCCCCTTTTTAAATGAAAACGTTTACAGAAAAGTATAAATGACTTTTTTACAAATAACAATAATATCTCGGAAATTTACAGAAATTCTATATAGAAACATAAAAAAGAGTTCAGGATATTGTTTAATATCCCAAACTCTATATTTTATTTCTTCTTATAAACTTTAATCGTAATTTCATAGAAGTCTTTATGTTCTTCATCAATTCGCTTGATTTTAATGCCCTCTTTTTCAACATTTTTAATGCTTTGTCCGAGTGTATCAAGTGCTTCTGTGATGTCTTGTTCGAATTGAAATTGTTTTGCTTTTACTTTTTCAGAGCCGCGTATTTTCTTAACGCGATCTTCTGTTTGTTTAACGTTTAAGTTCTGAGATTGTATGGATGTTAAGACTTCTTGCTGCCCTTCATCATCTAAACCTAACAATGCTCTTGCATGTCTTTCTGTTATTTCACCTTTTTGTAATGAAATAATAATAGGCTCTGATAATTTGAGCAGTCTTAATTTATTGGCTATAAATGATTGGCTCTTACCCATACTAACTGCTAAGTCATGTTGTGTAATGTCTTCTAAATCCAACAATTTCTTATAGGCTTCCGCTTCTTCTATAGCTGATAAATTTTCTCTTTGTATATTTTCAATCAGTGCAACGGCTGCTGTTTCTTTGTCATTTAATGGTTTAATAATAACTTCAGTTTCTGGTAAATCGTTATATTTCATTGCACGAAATCTTCGCTCACCTGCTATGATTTCATACATACCTTCTTCAATTGGACGAACAACAATAGGTTGTAATAATCCATGTTCTTTTATAGATTGTGCGAGTTCTTTAATTTTAGATTCATCGAATACTTTTCTCGGTTGATAACGGTTTGGCACTATTCTTTCTGTTGATACGACTGCCACATTACCTTCAGCTCGTGCTTCTTCTATGTGTTCTAATTCTTTGTCTTTAAGTCCAAATAATTTAGAAAAAGGCTTTTTCATCTCAATATACCTACTTTCGTTCATACATATTTCCCAGGAATTATTTTGTTAAAGGTTCTTTGTTTGGTGTTCCTGGCTTTCTTGGATACTTCTTAGGTGTTTGTCTTAATTTATCTATCGTAATGATCTGTCTCATACTTTCTTCAAGAGGTAGCGTAAATTCATGTACTGTTTTTACTTCTCCACCTAATACAGAAATTGCAAATTGTGCATCTTCTAACTCTTCATTACCTTGTGAGCCTTTTAATGCGACAAATTGACCGCCCTTTTTCACTAAAGGTAGACATAATTCACTTAATACAGATAATCGTGCTACTGCTCTTGCAGTTACAAGATCAAAGCTTTCACGATACTGTTGTGATTTACCGAATGTTTCTGCTCTATCATGTACAAAGTTTACTTGATCTAAGTCTAATGATGCAGCTAATTCATTTAAAAATTTAATTCTTTTATTTAATGAATCCACTATTGTAATTTGCAAGTGTGGATATACGATTTTTAAAGGGATGCTCGGAAATCCAGCGCCTGCCCCTACATCACAGATCGTTTCAATTTCATTAAAATCTATATAAAAGCTTGGTGTCACTGAATCAAAGAAGTGTTTCAAGTACACTTCTTCTTTTTCAGTAACTGCTGTTAAGTTAATTTTTTCGTTCCACTCTACTAACATCTCAAAGTATGTTTCGAATTGCTTAATTTGTTTATCTGTTAATGTTATACCTGAATCTTTTAACGTATCAATAAAAGTTTGTTCATTCATGTTAGTTCACCTTCTGAATTTTACCTTGTTCAATGTACACAAGTAAAATTGAAATATCTGCAGGGTTTACACCTGAAATACGAGAAGCTTGTGCAATATCAAGTGGTTTAACTTCTTTAAGTTTTTGACGTGCTTCAGTCGCTAAACTATTGATTGCATCATAATCGATATTTTCAGGAATTTTTTTATCTTCCATACGTTTCATTTTTTCAACTTGTGCTAATGATTTTTGGATATAACCTTCGTATTTCGTTTGAATTTCTACTTGTTCTTGTACGTCTTCATCTACTGGTGAAGTTTCTTGTAAGATTTCCATAATAGCTGCGTAATCCATTTCTGGTCTACGTAATAAATCTAAAGCTAATATGCCATCTTTAAGCGCTGTTCCACCGCGACTTTCGATAACACTTTGTGTATGTGCATTCGGTTTAATACGAATACCTCTTAATCTTTCTTGTTCAGCTGAAATTGCTTCACGTTTTTGATTAAATTTAGCGTAACGTTCTTCAGAAATCATACCAATTTCATAACCGATATCTGTCAGTCTTAAGTCTGCATTATCATGTCTTAATAATAGACGATGTTCCGCTCTAGAAGTTAATAAACGGTATGGTTCGTTTGTACCTTTTGTAACTAAATCATCAATTAACACACCAATATAAGCATCTGAACGACGTAATATAACGTCTTCTTTACCTAATACTTTACCAGCAGCGTTGATACCTGCCATTAAACCTTGTCCAGCCGCTTCTTCATATCCTGAAGTACCATTGATTTGACCAGCAGTAAATAAGTTTGTAACGACTTTCGTTTCAAGTGTTGGCCATAATTGTGTTGGTACAATTGCATCATATTCAATTGCGTAACCTGCACGCATCATGTCTGCTTTTTCAAGACCTGGAATTGTTTCTAACATTTTACGTTGAACATGTTCAGGTAAACTTGTTGATAAACCTTGTACGTATACTTCTTGTGTCTTACGTCCTTCTGGCTCTAAGAACAATTGGTGTCTTGGTTTATCATTGAATCTTACAAACTTATCTTCAATTGAAGGACAATATCTTGGACCTGTACCTTTAATCATACCTGAGTACATAGCAGATAAATGTAAGTTGTCATCGATTACTTTATGCGTTTGTTCATTTGTATATGTTAACCAACAAGGTAATTGATCTAAAATGTATTCTGTCGTTTCATAACTGAACGCACGCCCTACTTCATCACCTGGTTGAATTTCTGTTTTGCTGTAATCTATTGTATTACCATTAACACGTGGAGGTGTACCAGTCTTGAATCTCACGATATCAAAGCCTAATTCTTTCAAGTGTTCAGCTAATTTAATCGATGGCATTTGGTGGTTTGGACCACTTGAATATTTCAAGTTACCTAAAATAATTTCACCACGTAAAAATGTACCTGTCGTTAATACAACAGCATCTGCTTCATAAGTTGAGCCGATTACCATTTCTACACCTTTAACTTTATTATCTTCTATAATTAAACGTTCAACCATACCTTGCATAATATCAAGATTTGGTTCGTCTTCAATCACACGTTTCATTTCTTCTTGATACAATACTTTATCTGCTTGTGCACGTAACGCTCTTACAGCTGGACCTTTACCAGTGTTTAACATACGCATTTGAATGTGTGTCTTATCGATTGTCTTAGCCATTTGACCACCAAGTGCATCGATTTCTCTTACAACAATTCCTTTAGCTGGACCACCAACTGATGGATTACATGGCATAAATGCTACACTATCAAGGTTAATTGTAAGCATTAATGTTTTTGCACCACGTCTTGCAGAAGCTAAACCAGCTTCTACACCTGCATGTCCAGCGCCGACAACAATAACGTCATATTTTTGTGTCAAAATTTTTCCTCCTTTTTATTTTCCGAGACAGAATTGACTAAACAGTTGGTCAATTAGTGAATCACTTGCTTCTTCACCAATTACTTCACCGAGCAATTCCCAAGTTTTGATTAAATCTATTTGTACGATATCTATAGGCACACCGTCTTCAGCAGATTGTATTGCATCATTTATAGATGTCTTAGCGTCTTTTAATAATGCAATATGTCTTGAATTTGAGACATATGTCATATCTTGTGCTTGTACTTGTCCACCAAAGAATAACTCTGAAATCTTCTGTTCAAGTTCTTCGATACCTTGTTGTTCAACCATAGAAGTTTGAACTAAAGGATGGTCACCTATCATTGCTTTTAATTCATCAATATCTAACTTCTGTTCTAAGTCCATTTTGTTTATAATCACAATCACATCTTCATCTTTAATGACATCAAATAGCTGATAGTCATTTTCCGTTAATGCTTCATTATAATTAAGGACAAATAAAATTAAATCTGCTTCTGATAAAGCTTTTCTCGATCTTTCTACACCTATTTTTTCTACGATGTCTTCTGTTTCACGAATACCTGCAGTATCCACTAACCTTAATGGTACACCACGAACATTGACGTATTCTTCTAAT
This sequence comes from Mammaliicoccus sp. I-M35, assembly GCF_022386455.1. Taxonomy (NCBI): domain Bacteria; kingdom Bacillati; phylum Bacillota; class Bacilli; order Caryophanales; family Staphylococcaceae; genus Mammaliicoccus; species Mammaliicoccus sp. I-M35. The sequence continues at coordinate 91,072 of NZ_JAJNIL010000010.1, forward strand.
ACATCTCTTGTTGTACCGGCTACTTCAGTAACAATCGCTTTATTATCTTGAATCAAGTTGTTAAGCATAGAACTCTTACCTACGTTCGGTTTCCCAACAATGACTGTTGATAGACCTTCTCGCATAATTTTACCTTGCTGGCCAGTTCTTAATAATTGATCGATTTCATTTTCAATATGCCTTGATTCTTTTAATAAGAATTTAGTCGTCGCTTCTTCTACATCATCGTATTCAGGATAATCAATATTCACTTCTACTTGAGCGAGTATTTCTAATATGGACTGTCTTAAGCCTTTAATAAGGCTGCTTAGACGTCCTTCCATCTGACCTAAGGCTACCTTCGATGCGCGTTCCGTCTTAGAACGGATGAAATCCATAACCGCTTCTGCTTGAGACAAGTCAATACGTCCGTGTAAGAATGCTCGTTTCGTAAACTCACCTGGTTCTGCCATTCTAGCACCGTTAGATAACGTTAACTCAAGTACGCGATTAACCGTTACTAAACCACCATGACAATTTATTTCAACGATGTCTTCTCTCGTAAAAGTCTTAGGCGCTTTCATGACAGCTACCATAACTTCTTCTACGACTTCATCAGTCTCAGGATCAATAATATGACCATAATTAATTGTATGTGATGCTACTTCAGTAATTTTTTTCTTACCTTTATATATACGATTAGCAATATTTAAGGCATCCGGACCACTTAATCGTACGATTGCTATTGCACCTTCACCCATAGGCGTTGAGATACTTGTAATTGTATCTAAATCCATGATATTCTCCTCCACCATTAATAACTATTCTATTGATTGTAAATGGTTTTGTAATATTTTTCGAATATATTGTTCGAAAAAATGCGGAGCGAGATGACTCACTCCGATTATTTTTATTTATTCTTAATGACTAAATATCGATGTGGTTCTCTTCCTTCAGAGTATGTTTCGATATTTTCAATTTTACTGACTGCTTGATGCATAATTTTACGTTCAAAGTTTGGCATAGGTTCCAATTTAACTGGTCTCTTTGTTTGAGTTGCTTTCTTAGCCATATTAAGTGCCAACTTCTCTAACGTTTCTTTACGCTTTTCTCGATACGATTCGATATCTAATATAAGCGTATAATAACCTTTAACAAATTGATGCATATAATTTTGACCTACTATTTGTAAGGCGTTCAAAATTTGACCACGCTTACCTATTATATAAGCAGCATTGTTGGAAGTCATATTAATATAAATTGTATTAGACTTAATCTCATATGAACCATCTACATCAATATTCATTTCTCTTATGATATTAAGTACATAATCTAAAGTGTTTTGTGCCACTTCATTTAATGAATCTTTTTTCTGATTGCGATCTTCACGTATACCTGTTTCTGACTGAATATCTTTTTCTTCTATTATTGTGTCTTCTTGATGTGTCACTTCATCTGTTATTGGGCTATTATCCTCTTCGACCGACGCGTGACGATTTTTTAATGCTTCAATTGATTCAAACTGTTTAAGTTCTGGATCGATTACAGTTAGTTCAATTTGTGCATCTTGTTTCATAAATCCAAAAATACCTTTTTTACCTTCATTAATAACATCAATTCTTACTTGTTGTTCTTGAACATTTAAATCTTCTAAACCTTGTTGTAGTGCTTGTTCTACTGATTGTCCTTCATAGCGCGATTTAAGCATGCTGCAACCTCCTAGTAATATATCAATACTTAGGGAATACGTTTATTAAAAACTTTAGCAATCTTCAATACATGCTCTAGACTCTTCTGTGTTTCAATGACTTTTAAATCAACAGCTTGGTTTCGAGCGATAACAATGATGTCTTTAGGAATAATATTTTCTTTATGATTCTTAAAACATTCTCTAATGGACCTTTTAATTCTATTTCTTGTAACAGCATTACCCATTTTCTTTGAAACACTTATACCTAATCTAAAGTGATCAAGATCATTTTCAGCTGTGTAAATAACAAATTGTCTATTAGCGACTGACTTACCTTTTTTATAAATTCTTTGAAAATCATTATTTTTCTTTATTCGATAAGCCTTTTCCACAAACATCCACTCCACAATACATCACTTAATTATTGTTTATTATACAAAACAATTCCTTCAATTAAAACAAAAAAAAGACCACTGCTCTTCAGTGATCTTAAGCTGATAATACTTTTCTACCTTTACGACGACGGCGAGCTAATACTTTACGGCCGTTTTTAGAACTCATACGTGCACGGAAACCGTGTACTTTACTATGTTTACGTTTATTTGGTTGATACGTACGTTTTACCATTTAAGAACACCTCCATTAATTATTCTTAACATCTAATTCTACATTAGATTATCATTTGTATGATATTCATTTATATATATCAGAAGATTAGTTTCAAAATTATTTATACCATACGTGTGATTTGTCACAATTTCAATAACTACTAAACTATAACAAATCAGATTTTAAAAATCAAGAAGAAATTTACAACTTCTATTTATTAAGTTATCCACTTATTCACAATGCATAACCAACTTTTTGTGGATAAATTGATTAAGATTTATTCTTATTCACAAAATAATCTCACCAAACTGCACATATTCACAGGTATTTGACAACTCGATTTGTTTAAAAGTATAATTGTGTGGATAAGTTATACAAAGCATTGATATTACTGTGATTATTTCATAAATATTTACGTGTAAAGATTGTGGACAAGAGAATTATAAAGTGTAGTTATCCACCGTTTGTGTGTAAGTTGTGGATAATAATTCACAGCCTGTGATTTTCTTTATCAACAATCTTATTTTATGTGTATAACTCAATAAATTTAAATGAGAAAGAGGACTTTTATGAATTCAAAAGAAGAAATTTGGGAGCAAGTGTTATCTATTGCTGAAGATCAAATCGCTTCTGCTGGTTATAATACATGGTTCAAAGGGACTTACTTACATCAAATTGATAGTAAGCACGCAATAGTTGTTGCACAAAGTCCTTTTGTTGCTGAGTGGTTAACCAATAAATATCATGAACACGTCACAAACTTTATCTATGAAGTGATTGGAGACAAAGTTCAAGTTAAATTTATATCAGAAGAAGATTTACAAAGTGAAGATTTCACTGAACAGCCAGAAAAACCTAAAGAAACTGAAGCATATGAAGAAGTTACAAATAGTCAGCTGAACAGTAATAACACTTTTGATACATTCGTTATTGGGCCTGGTAACCAGTTCCCGCACGCTGCTTCACTAGCAGTAGCCGAAGAACCAGCCAATGCTTATAATCCGCTTTTCATATATGGAGGCGTCGGTTTAGGAAAGACACATTTAATGCATGCAATTGGTCATTATGTACTTGAACAAAATCCAAATGCGAACGTTCTATATACATCTAGCGAAAAATTCACAAATGAATTTATTAAGTCTATACGTATGAACGATACGGAAAGCTTTAGAGACAAGTATCGAAACATCGATGTGCTCTTAATAGATGACATTCAATTCATTCAAAAGAAAGAACAAACGCAAGAAGAATTCTTCCATACTTTTAATGATTTACATCAAAATAAAAAGCAAATTGTCATCTCAAGTGACCGTCCGCCTAAAGAAATTCCAACTTTAGAAGATCGTTTAAGAACACGTTTCGAATGGGGATTAATAGTAGATATTACGCCTCCTGACTTTGAGACGAGAATGGCTATTTTACAAAAGAAAATCGAAGAAGAAAATTTAGATATACCTGTTGAAGCTTTAACTTATATCGCTAATTCTATTCAATCCAATATACGTGAATTAGAAGGTGCTTTAACGAGAGTATTAGCATACTCCAAACTTAGAAATAAACCGATCAACACAGATTTAGTAGCTGAAGCGCTTAAAGATATTATTTCATCACCAAGATCAACTAAAATCACGATTCAAGACATTCAACAAGCGGTTAGTAAAATGTATAACGTTAGAATCGAAGACTTTGCTGCTAAGAAACGTACAAAATCAATTGCATATCCGAGACAAATCGCTATGTATCTATCAAGAGAACTTACTGATTTTTCATTACCTAAAATTGGTGAAGAATTTGGTGGACGAGATCATACTACTGTCATCCATGCACATGATAAAATTAAAAAAGATTTAGAAAATAATCCAGAACTCAAAAATGATTTAGAACAACTAGAAAAACAAATCCGTGGATAATGTGGATAAGTTGTGCACAGTCATACACAGTTTATCAACATGTGAATAACTTTTATATCGCTATTTAAAGCGGGTTATCCACCAATCCACAGCCCCTATGACTATTACTATGATTTTAAAAGATATATAATTAAATATATAACGACTGGAAGGAGTTTTATAAGTTATGAAATTTACAATTCAACGAGATTACTTTCTTAATCAATTGAATGATACATTAAAAGCTATTTCACCAAGAACTACATTACCGATACTTACAGGAATCAAGATAGATGCGACAGATAAAGGCATCATCTTAACAGGATCAGACTCTGAAATATCGATAGAAATAACAATAAATCAAAATATTGATGGTGAAAAAATTGTAGATATTGAAGAAAAAGGTTCTGTAGTACTTCCAGGACGTTTCTTTGTAGATATCGTTAAAAAATTACCAGGTAAAACTGTTAATTTATCAACGAATGATCAATTTAAAACACTTATCACATCAGGACATTCTGAATTTAACGTAAGTGGTTTAGATCCAGATCAATATCCATTATTACCACAAGTATCTGAAGACGATGCCATTAAATTACCAATCAAAGTATTAAAGAACATTATCGCACAAACGAACTTTGCAGTGTCCACGTCAGAAACACGTCCTGTATTAACAGGTGTTAACTGGCTTATTCAAAACAATGAACTCATCTGTACTGCAACAGATTCACACAGACTTGCATTAAGAAAATTAAAATTAGAAGACGAAGAAATCGATGATAAAAATGTGATTATCCCAGGTAAAGCTTTATCTGAATTAAACAAAATCGTTTCTGATTCTGAAGAAGACATCAATATCTTCTTTGCAAGTAACCAAGTATTATTTAAAGTTGGTCACATTAACTTTATTTCAAGATTACTTGAAGGGAACTATCCAGATACAACAAGATTATTCCCAGAGAACTATGAAACTAAAATCATCTTAGATAACAGTGAGTTCTACCACGCAATAGATCGTGCATCATTATTAGCGCGTGAAGGTGGTAACAACGTCATTAAATTATCTACGGATGTTGATAAAGTTGAATTATCATCTACTTCACCAGAAATCGGTACAGTTAAAGAAGATGTATCTACAGACAATGTTGAAGGCGAGTCATTAAAAATCTCATTCAACTCTAAATACATGATGGATGCATTAAAAGCTATCGACAACGATGAAGTACAAGTAGAATTCTTTGGTACAATGAGACCATTTATTCTTAAACCTAAAGATGACGAAACAGTCGTACAACTTATCTTACCGATCAGAACATATTAATCAGCATGTAATGGCTGGGACCCGATTTGGGTCTCAGCTTTTTTTGTGTCAAGTTTACTTGACATAGTGTAAAAATTCATATAATGTAAAGTTAACTTGACAGGAAGTGATGAATTGAAAAACAAAGTTTATGAATATCGTACACAGAAAAACATGACGCAAAGTGAACTCTCTCGATTGGTTAAAGTGTCTAGACAAACTATCAATTCTATTGAGCGTTACAAATTCAATCCCACGTTAGTATTAGCACATAAGCTTTCTCAAGTGTTCGAAGTATCTATTGATGAATTATTTATTTTTGAAGAAGACGAGAATATAGATATTTCAGAATTAGAATCCAAAGAAAAGGAGTAAACATTATGACATTACTAATTAAAGATGTTTCCAAGAAATTCAATGACTTTACGGCAGTACATGATGTTAATTTGGAAGTTCCTAAAGGTACGATGTATGGATTTTTAGGTGGAAATGGTGCAGGTAAAACAACAACATTTCGTATGATTTTAGGTTTATTACCAAAGACAACAGGTGTTGTGACGTTTAACGATAAGCCAATTGACTATAATATGACGAATACGATTGGTTATTTACCTGAAGAAAGAGGCTTACATCCAAAATTAAAAGTTTGGGAGCAAGTGCAATATTTAGCTGAGCTAAAAGGCATGAAAAGAAAAGATATTTCAGAAGCATTAGATTATTGGTTAAAACGATTTGATGCATTCGAAAATAAAGAAAAAAAGATCGAAGCATTATCGAAAGGTAATCAACAAAAAGTTCAACTGATTGCAGCAATCATTCATAAACCTGAATTATTAATTCTTGATGAACCATTCAGTGGACTTGATCCAGTCAATGTTGAATTGCTTAAAGCTGCTGTTAAAGATTTAAAAGAACAAGGCACAACGATTATATTCAGCTCGCATAGAATGGAACACGTAGAAGAACTTTGTGACTATATTTGCATTATGAATAAAGGTAAAGCAGTCGTTGCTGGTTCTCTTGATCAAGTTAAAGACGACTTTGGTAAGAAAGATGTATTTATCGAAGGCGACTACGATTTAGGATTCTTAAAAGACTTTGAAGGTGTAGAAGCATTTAAAACGACTAAAAAAGGCGTTAAAATCACAATTTCTGATGAAAAATATGCAGAAAATATTTATCAAAATGTGACGAAGTTAGGTTACCTCAAACGATTCCAAGTTGCTGAACCATCTCTAAACGATATCTTTATAGCTAAGGTAGGTGATAAGCATGAATAAATTCTGGCCGACATTTAATTTAACGTATATGCAAAAAGTGAAAAGTAAATCATTTATCATCATGACTGCAATTTTTATGATTTTAATCTTTGCATTAAGTAACATCGACAAAATTATTGATTTCTTTGATAACGATAGTAAAGTTGTCGCGATACAAACAGATAACGACATGATTTATAAAGTATTAGAAAAGCAATATAAACAAAACGACGATATTGAAAAAGTAGAAAAAGTTTCACTCGAAAAAGGTAAAAAAGGTGTTAAAGACGAAAAGTATAAACGTTTAATTCAAGTAAACGTGAACGGTGAAAAAGTAAATGGCACAATTTATGAAAAAGGCAATGTCAGTGAAAGTGAGAAAATGACCTTACAATCAACGCTTAGCCAAATGCAATCATCATTAACAGCTCAAAAATTAAATCTATCAGAAAAAGATTTAAAAACATTAAATACACCAAGTGATGTGAAGACAGAAGAAATTAAATCGAATGATGAAAAACAATCTAGTGATGTTAATCCGAAAGTTCAAGCATTAAACTCAGCAGTTGTTTACATCATCATTTTCTTATCGTTCTTTATCACAATCAATTACGCTAACCAGATTGGTTCAGAAATTGCGACTGAAAAAACAACACGTGTGATTGAAATGATTGTTACAAGTGTTAAACCGTCGATTCATGTGTCAGCGAAAATTCTCGCAATCATCGCAGTTGCATTTACACAAATATTCTTTATCATACTGGCAATTGTAATTAGTATATTCGCATTTGATTTGAAAGGATTATTTGAGTCAGCTGGAGTAGAATATGGCCCTGAGACGACGAGAATCATTATTTATGGCGCAGTTTACTTAATTTTGGGTGTTGTATCCTATATTTCATTAGCGGCTATTCTAGGGGCATTAACGAGCCGTATAGAAGATCTTGCTCAATCTATGATGCCAGTTACATTTATTTCATTAGCGGCATTCTATATTGCGATATTTAGTATTTCAAACCCAGATACGATGCTTGTAAAAGTGACAAGCTTCATTCCGATGTTATCGCCAATGGTCATGTTATTAAGAACTACATCAGAATCAACACCTGAATGGCATTTACTTTTAGGAATTGTCATTTCAATTGTTACATGTATCATTCTACTGGTGTTTGCAGCGAAAACGTATCGTGGTAGCGTGCTCACTTATGAAAAAGGCGTTATCAAAAATTTAAAAAATGCATTAAATATTACTAAATAATTTTTACGAAAATATTAATCACCATTTTGTCACAAAACCTTAATGAATTTTTAGTGAATGATATAGAATTTCTTTAAGTGATAGTATAAAATTTATATTATCAACAAAAGAGATTGAGGGATTAATATGGCGAATAAAAATAGTAACAGTAATATTATGTTTTTAATGATAGCAATACTTGTTGTTGTCGTAGGTATCGTATTGCTTGTTGTGTTTGGTGGAAGCGGAAGTGACAACAAAGAAGATAGTCTATTTGATAGAACTGTTAAAGCCACAGACTTATCAAAAGATACAAAAGATAATCCAACACATAAAAAAGACAAAGCTAAAGTTCAAATAGTTGAATTTGGAGATTTTAAATGTCCAGCATGTAAAGCATTTGAAACGAATTACATGGATCAAATAGAAAAAGATTATATCGATAAAGACAAAGTGGAATATAGATTTGTGAACGCACCATTCCACGGTGAAGGATCTGAAATTGGTGGTGCATCAGCACATGCTGTTTATAAAATCGCACCTGATGCATATTGGGATTTCCACAGAGCATTATTTGAAGCTCAACCAGATGACCATAATGCAGAAACAGACGATGAATGGTTAGATCTTAAAGTAGTCCAAAAAGCAGTAGACGGATTAGATATTGATAAATCTAAAAAAGATCAAATCATGAAATTAGTGAAAGATAGAAATTCAGAGTCTTATAAACAAATGAAAAATGATTCAGATTTAACAAATAAATACGATGTAGATGTTACACCTACAATTGTGGTAGACGGTAAAGTACTATCAGATCCAATGGATTACGACAAAGTTTCTAAAGCAATCGATCAAGCGATAGAAAAGAAAAATAAATAAAAATAGGTGATATATTTGAAGCAACAATATGCACTATTTATTTCCTGGGTAATAGCTTTAGTAGCTATGTTAGGTAGTTTATACTTTAGTGAGATACGACAATTTGTCCCATGTACAATGTGCTGGTATCAAAGAATCTGTATGTATCCACTCGTGTTAATACTCGGAATAGGCTCATTCCAAAATGATTTTAATGTTAAAAAAATAGCACTACCGTTATCAATCATTGGACTATTGATATCCACATGGCATTACTTAGAGCAAAAAGTACCAGGATTTGCTGAAATCAAACCATGTACACAAGGTGTTCCATGTTCATCAGAATATATCAATGTATTTGGATTCATCACAATTCCATTTTTAGCAGGAACAGCATTCCTGTTAATCAGTTTGATTTTAATTTTTACAAAGAAAGATAAAGCAATATAATATTCGAAAAGCTGAGACAAAAATCATTGTCTCAGCTTTTTTGTGTGAAAGTGTAAGGATAGGGCGTCATAGTATCTCACTATGTTCGTTAGCTATACTTTTTTGATTTTATTATGAAAATAATGTTTAAGTTCCGGACTTAATTTTTCACTTAGAATATAAATATTTTGAAGATTAATTTATCTTAAAATGAATTGTGCGTAAAAGCATGATTTTTTGGTGAAAAAAAGGTATAATATAGAGATGACTAATTAAGATTGGAGTGAAGATAGTGGTACAAGATATCTCAGTAAAAGACGATATTACTTTAGGTCAATTCCTAAAAAATGAAGGCGTCATTGGAACGGGTGGTCAGGCTAAATGGTTCCTCCAAGATGAAGAAGTATTAATAAATGGTGAACGTGAAACTCGTCGTGGCAAAAAATTACATGATGGTGATTTAGTCGAAATTCCTTCTGAAGGTCAATTTCGTATTAACCATCTCAGTGAATAGATTATGATATTACAGAAACTTACTTTAACTCATTATAGAAATTATGATAAATGTACACTTGATTTTAATTCCAATGTTAATATTTTAATTGGTGAGAACGCGCAAGGTAAGACGAATTTATTAGAATCTATCTATACTTTAGCACTGGCTAAAAGTCATAGGACTTCGAATGATAAAGAACTCATACAGTTTGGTGAAGAGTATGGTAAAATAGAAGGTGAACTAAGTTATCGCCATGGCTCAATGCCTATTTCTTTAATCATTACGAAAAAAGGCAAAAAGGCGAGAGTTAATCATCTAGAACAGAGTCGATTAACGCAGTATATTGGTCACTTAAATGTGGTGTTGTTCGCACCAGAAGATTTAAATATTGTAAAAGGTAGCCCGCAAATCAGACGACGTTTTATTGATATGGAACTCGGTCAGATGTCTGCGGTCTATTTAAATCATTTATCTAATTATCAAAGATTACTTAAACAAAAAAATCATTACCTCAAACAATTACAAATTGGGAAAATGAAAGATCGAACGATGTTAGAAGTATTCAATGAGCAATTTTCAGAAGCGGCAGCCAATGTGACTTTGAAACGTGCGCACTTTATTCGTGAATTAGAAAAGATTGCCGAAGTGATTCATCAAGGCATTACGAGCGAAAAAGAAAGTTTAAAGGTTCAATATGAGCCGAATATTAAACTGTCAGAAACATATCAAGATGTAACTGAATTGAAAGAGGCTTTTTGTTCGTTGCTTAATGATTCAATGGATAAAGAGATTGAACGTGGAAGTGCACGCTTTGGACCGCATAGAGACGACATTAGTTTTCATGTTAATGATATGAATGTACAAACTTATGGTTCTCAAGGACAGCAACGTACGACAGCATTATCCATAAAGCTTGCTGAGATTGAGTTGATTAATCAAGTTGTAGGTGAATATCCAATTCTACTGTTAGACGATGTGCTAAGTGAACTTGATGATAATCGACAAACCCATTTATTAAGTACAATTCAAGAGAAGGTACAAACGTTTGTAACAACAACATCTGTTGATGGAATAGAGCATGAGATTATGAAAGATGCCAAGGTATTTAACGTATCTAAAGGCAATATTATTGAGTAGATGAAAGTGAAGGTGGAAATACGTGTCAGAACAAAATAACGCTTCAAGTTATGGTGCAGATCAGATACAAGTATTAGAAGGTTTAGAGGCAGTCCGTAAACGCCCTGGTATGTATATAGGTTCTACATCTGTAAGAGGATTACATCATCTCGTTTGGGAAATTGTAGATAACAGTATCGATGAAGCATTAGCTGGATATGCAGATCATGTTGAACTTGTAATAGAAAAGGACAATTGGATTAAAGTAACAGATAACGGTAGAGGTATACCTGTTGATATTCAAGAGAAAATGGGACGTCCTGCTGTAGAAGTTATCTTAACAGTACTTCATGCCGGTGGTAAATTTGGCGGTGGCGGATACAAAGTATCTGGTGGTTTACATGGTGTAGGTTCATCTGTCGTAAATGCGTTATCTTCTAATTTAGAAGTTTACGTTCACCTTAACAATAAAATTTATCACCAAGCGTATGAAAGAGGTGTACCAGCATTTGATTTGAAAGTCATTGGTGACACAGATCATACAGGTACAACAATACGCTTTAAAGCTGACGGTGAAATCTTTACTGAAACAACTGAATATGACTATGAAACATTACAAAAACGTATTCGTGAATTAGCATTCTTAAATAAAGGTATCCAAATTTCATTGAGAGATGAAAGAGATGACGAAAACATTCAAGAAGATTCATACCACTATGAAGGCGGTATTAAATCTTATGTTGAAATGTTAAATAAATCTAAAGAAGTACTATATGATGAGCCAATTTATATTCACGATACTAAAGATGACGTAGAAGTTGAGATTGCCATTCAATATAACAATGGTTTTGCGACGAATTTATTAACTTATGCGAACAACATTCATACTTATGAAGGTGGTACGCATGAGGATGGATTTAAACGTGCATTAACGCGTGTTATTAACAGCTATGGTATTAAGAACAAGCTTCTTAAAGAAGGCGAAGAAAAGCTTTCTGGTGAAGACGTACGTGAAGGTATGACAGCTGTTGTATCTGTTAAACACGGTGATCCTCAATTCGAGGGTCAAACAAAGACTAAATTAGGTAACTCAGAAGTGCGTCAAATCGTTGATAAATTATTCTCTGAACTCTTTGAACGTTTCTTATTAGAGAATCCAAACGTGGCAAGAATCATTGTAGATAAAGGTGTGATGGCTTCTAGAGCACGTCTTGCCGCTAAAAAAGCGAGAGAAGTTACAAGACGTAAATCAGCATTAGAAGTATCAAGCTTACCTGGTAAACTTGCAGACTGTTCAAGTAAGAAACCTGAAGAATGTGAATTATACATCGTTGAGGGTGACTCTGCCGGGGGGTCTGCTAAATTAGGTCGTGACTCTAAGACACAAGCGATTCTACCGTTACGTGGTAAGATTTTAAACGTTGAAAAAGCACGTTTAGATAGAATTTTAGGTAATAACGAAATTCGTGCCATGATTACAGGTCTAGGAACAGGTATTGGTGGAGAGTTTGATATTAGTAAAGCGAGATATCATAAATTAGTTATCATGACAGATGCCGATGTCGATGGTGCACATATTAGAACGTTATTATTAACATTCTTCTATAGATTTATGAGACCACTTATTGAAGCGGGTTATGTATACATTGCACAACCACCTTTATACAAAGTAGAACAAGGTAAGAAAAAATATTATGTATTTAACGATAGAGAATTAGATAAATTAAAAGAGGAACTTAGCTCAACACCGAAATTGTCTATAGCACGTTATAAAGGTCTTGGAGAGATGAATGCTGATCAATTGTGGGAAACAACAATGAATCCTGAACATCGTTCAATGCTTCAAGTAACACTAACAGATGCGATAGAAGCTGACGAAACTTTTGAAATGCTTATGGGAGATGTTGTTGAGTTTCGTCGTCAATTTATTGAAGAAAATGCCGAATACGCAACGTTAGATATATAAAGCATCATTTACGATTTAAGGAGGATATGATTAATGGCTGAAATACCACAATCAAGAGTTAGTGAACGTAACATCAGTAAAGAAATGAAAGAATCATTCTTAGACTATGCAATGAGTGTAATTGTATCTCGTGCATTACCCGATGTTAGAGACGGTTTAAAACCAGTTCATAGACGTATTTTATATGGTATGAATGATCAAGGTATGACTTCAGACAAACCTTACAAGAAGTCTGCACGTATTGTTGGTGACGTAATGGGTAAATATCACCCACACGGTGACTCATCTATTTATGAAGCAATGGTACGTATGGCACAAGACTTTAGTTATAGATATCCATTAGTAGATGGCCAAGGGAACTTTGGTTCTATGGATGGTGATGGTGCTGCTGCAATGCGTTATACAGAAGCACGTATGGCTAAAATTACAAGTGAATTATTAAGAGATATCAATAAAGATACGATTGATTTCCAAGACAACTACGATGGTAATGAAAGAGAGCCGGTAGTCTTACCTGCAAGATTCCCTAATTTATTAGTGAATGGTACATCAGGTATCGCAGTTGGTATGGCAACAAATATTCCACCTCATAACTTAAATGAAGTTATAGACGGCGTATTAGCGCTTAGTCATAACCCAGAAATTACGACAAATGAGTTAATGGATATCGTTCATGGTCCTGACTTCCCAACAGCTGGTTTAATTATGGGTAGAAGTGGCATTAGACGTGCATACGAAACTGGTCGTGGATCAATCTTAATGAGAGCACGTTCTGAAATCGAAGTTATGAAAAATGGTAAAGAACGTATCGTCATTTCTGAAATACCTTACCAAGTTAATAAAGCAAGATTAATCGAGAAAATTGCTGAATTAGCACGTGATAAGAAAATTGAAGGTATTACAGACTTAAGAGATGAAACAAGCTTAAAAGTCGGTGTACGTATTGTTATAGAAGTTAGAAAAGATGCAAATGCTAATGTTATTCTTAACAACCTATACAAACAAACACCATTACAAACATCATTTGGTGTGAATATGATTGCATTAGTTGATGGTAAACCTAAATTATTAGGCTTACGTGCAGTTCTATATCATTATTTAGAACACCAAAAAGATGTCGTAACGAGACGTACGAAATATAACTTGAAAAAAGCTCAAGATAGAGCGCATATTCTAGAAGGTTTAAGAATCGCGTTAGATCATATCGATGAAATCATTACATTAATTCGTGAATCACAAAGTGACTCAGAAGCGATGGAAGGTTTACAAAATCGTTTCAACTTATCTGAAAGACAAGCGCAAGCGATTTTAGATATGCGTTTACGTCGTTTAACTGGTTTAGAACGCGACAAAATTGAAAAAGAATATCAAGATTTACTTAAACTTATTGAAGAATTAAAAGAGATTTTACGTGATGAAGAAAAATTACTAGAAATCATTCGAGAAGAAATTACTGAAATAAGAGATAAATATGGTGATGAGCGTCGTACAGAAATTACGGCAGCAGGTCTTGATCAAATTGAAGATGAAGACTTAATCCCAGAAGAACAAATCGTTATTTCATTAAGTCATAACAACTATATTAAACGATTACCAGTATCTACATATCGTTCACAAAATAGAGGTGGACGTGGTGTACAAGGTATGAATACGATAGAAGATGACTTTGTTAGCCAACTCGTAACATTAAGTACACATGATAACGTCTTATTCTTTACGAATAAAGGTCGTGTCTACAAACTTAAAGGTTACGAAATTCCTGAAATGTCTAGACAATCTAAAGGCTTACCAATCGTTAATGCTTTAGAAATCGAAAAAGATGAAATGATTAGTACGATGATAGCTGTTAAAGACTTATCAAGCGAAGAAGATTACTTAGTCTTTGCTACTAAACATGGTACAGTTAAACGTTCTAAATTATCTAATTTCTCACGTATTAACAAAAATGGTAAAATCGCAATCAACTTTAAAGAAGGCGACGAGCTTATTGCGGTTAGACTGACGGATGGTACGAAAGAAATCATTATTGGTACGAAACATGCATCATTAATACGCTTTGATGAATCTAAATTACGCCCATTAGGAAGAACAGCAGCGGGTGTGAAAGGTATTACATTAAGAGAAGATGATGAAGTTATCGGATTAGATGTTACAGATGAAGATCAACAAGATGAAATACTTATCGTAACTGAAAAAGGTTATGGTAAACGTACGTCAGCTGATCAATATCGTATCTCTAATAGAGGTGGTAAAGGTATTAAGACTGCCACTCTAACTGAGAAGAATGGTAACCTTGTTTGTATCACAACGGTCAACGGTGACGAAGACTTGATGATTGTTACAAATTCAGGTGTCATCATTAGATTACACGTAGCAGATATCTCTCAAAATGGTAGAAGTGCTCAAGGTGTAAGATTAATCCGTTTAGGTGAAAATCAACATGTTGCAACAGTAGCTAAAGTTGAACCAGACGAAGATGAAATTGCAGAATCACCTGTTGAAGGAGTGTTAGAAGAAACAACAGAAACTGAAGCTGTTGAAACTGACGCTCAAGAAGGTAAAGAAGATTTAAGAGAAGACTTCATGGAACGTGTAAATGAAGACATCGAAGAACAAGATAATGACGAAGAATAATATATAAAAAGAAGCATATCACGAACTTACTGATCAACATCAGTAGCGTGATATGCTTTTTTATTTTGAATATTTAAGCTTCGAATGATTTCATAGCATATGGAATTTCATCTATAAGTTTGGATGGTGGTACGATATACATATCTTTAGAAAGCTTTTCACCAATATAACTGTGAATATACGTTGCGTTAATAACCGCTTCTTCTAAATCAAATTGTCCAACGAAACTTGTGATCATGCCTGCTAACGTATCTCCCATTCCACCTGTTGCCATTGCGGGTGTACCGATAGATAATTTATATTCATGATCTTTAAAGAATAATTCAGTACCATGTTTTTTCAATACGACAGTTGCATTTAACGCATCAACCGCTTCTTTATTGTTTTCATAAGTTTGTTCTTCAATCGGGATATTACTCAGTCTTTCCCATTCTTTTTGGTGAGGTGTAAAGATAATCTCACATTCAGGTAAAGTATGCTTTAACTTACTTAAAATCGTAATAGCATCTCCATCAATAATTAATGTTTGGTGTGGCTGAATATTTTGGAATAGAAATGTTAATGTGTTATTCCCTTTAAAATCTAAACCGAGACCTGGACCTATTAAAATACAATCCGATTGCTCAATTAATTTAGAAAGCTTTTTTAAATCCGTGATATCTGAAACCATTGCTTCAGGACATCTTGAATGTAATGCAGCAAAATTGGATGAATGTGTAGAAACAGTTATAAGTCCACTACCACTAAATACACATGCCCTTGCTGCTAAAATAATTGCGCCACCTAAATTAGCGTTACCTCCGATTAATAATATCCTACCATAATCCCCTTTATGAGATTCTTGTTCTCTTTTTGGAATTGTGACAGATGAAATAGTCTTCATATTAACCCACCTTCAAATAATTGTACGATTTATTATGCCACTTAAAGTTGAAATTGAACAGAGAATTTTCCAAAACGTAACAAACAAATTACTTTAACAGGCTAATATATTAATCAATCACTGAGCTATGGATGTGCTAAAAAGTATTGTCAGAAAATTTCTGAAAGCGTATACTTAATATAAATATAGACATTAGTTATTAGATGAGATAGGAGCTTTCACATGACTGAACAAATATCAATTGGGAAGTACGCTACGTTATTAACGATCACAGATGAGCAAACGGCAAAGCAATTAATGCCTCAATGTCATGATATGCAATTTATTGTAGGCAAAATTGGCACAATGTCATTAAATAAAATCATCGCATCTGTTGAAACAGCGGCTAGAAGACAAGGGATTATTTCGGAAAGTCAGTATAGAGAAACACACGCGTTATACCATGCGATTTTAGAAGCGGTGAATGGTATTACAAGAGGTGAATTATCTATTGGTGAAATTATGCGAACGGTTGGCTTAAAGTTTTCAATAGTTAGAGGTTATCCTTATCAAGATAAAGCAGAAGGTGAATGGATAGCTGTGAGTTTGTACGGTACAATCGGAGCGCCTATAAAAGGTAAAGAACATGAAACAATTGGGTTAGGTATCAATCATATATAAGACATAGAAACACCTACTAGATATTAGATATAAGAAAGGTGCAACAAATTTTGATTTGTTGTATTTTTTTGTGTCCTAAAAAGGAGTGTTTTCAGTGAACTTAGTATTGAATGGTAAAGATTTAACAATTCAAGACATTAAACAATTCTTGAAAGAAGATGGTCAAATATCTATTTCGGAAGAAGCGTTAGTTAATGTCAGAAAAAGTCGAGAAACAGTAGAAAAAATCATTAAAAATAAAGAAACGATTTATGGTATTACGACAGGTTTCGGATTATTTAGTGATGTATTAATAGAAAAAGAAAAATATAACGATTTACAAGTCAATTTAATCCGTTCTCATTCATGTGGTACGGGTAAACCTTTTCCAGATAATGTGTCATTAATCATGATGGTCTTAAGGTTAAATACGATGTTAAAAGGCCATTCAGGTGTAACAGAAAAACTTGTTTCGTTATTAGTAGAATTTATTAATAGAAGAATCATTCCTGTCATACCTGAGCAAGGATCGTTAGGTGCTTCAGGAGATTTAGCACCATTATCTCACTTAGCTTTAGCGTTAATTGGTGAAGGAGATGTCCATTATAAAGGCGAAACAAGAAATGCGAAAGAAGTCTTACACGAAGTAGGATTGGAACCACATTCGTTACAAGCGAAAGAAGGATTAGCCCTTATAAACGGTACACAAGCGATGACATCTCAAGGTGTAATTGCATATATTGAAGCTGAAAATATTGCATATCATGCAGAATGGATTGCTGCATTAACACATCAAGCATTAAACTGTATCGTAGACGCATATGATGAGCACGTGCATATCGTAAGAAACTTTAATGAGCAAGTTGAAGTTGCAGAGCGTATGAGAAATTGGTTAGAAGGTTCTAAATTAACAACTAGACAAGGTGAAGTCCGTGTACAAGATGCATATACATTGAGATGTATACCGCAAATACACGGCGCAAGCTTCCAAGTATTAAATTATGTAAAAGAAAAATTAGAATTAGAAATGAACGCAGCAAATGATAATCCATTAATATTTGATAACGATGACGAAACACTCGTAATCTCAGGTGGTAACTTCCACGGACAACCAATAGCATTTGCCGTAGATTTCTTGAAAATTGGTGTCGCTGAGTTAGCGAATGTATCAGAAAGAAGACTTGAAAGATTAGTTAATCCACAACTCAATGGCGGATTACCAGCATTCTTAAGTCCAGAACCAGGCTTACAAAGCGGTGCAATGATCATGCAATACGCAGCAGCATCACTCGTATCAGAGAATAAGACATTAGCACATCCAGCAAGTGTGGATTCAATACCATCTTCTGCAAACCAAGAAGACCATGTATCAATGGGAACAATTGGCGCAAGACACGCATATCAAATCATACAGAACGTACGAAGAGTCATTTCTATAGAATGTATTATCGCGCTGCAAGCAGTAGAAATAAAAGGTGTAGACAAACTATCACCGAAGACAAAAGCAAAATACGAAGAACTAAGATCAATCGTACCTTCAATCACACAAGATAGAGTATTCCATCATGATATAGAGAAAGTTTGTGAATATTTGAGATAGTTAACTAAATACGTATAAAGTTCAATTCTATTTTAAGCATTTAATATTTTAGAAAAGGGGAAATGAGATATGTCTAGAGCGATTAAAGCGAAAAAAGGTTTGGAAATTGAGTGTAAAGGTTGGGAGCAAGAAGCGGTTCTAAGAATGTTATACAACAACCTTGATCCTGAGGTTGCGGAACATCCTGAGAAGTTAGTTGTATATGGTGGTATTGGTAAAGCTGCGCGTAACTGGGAAAGTTTCGACGCGATTGTTGATACGTTAAGAAGATTAGAAAATGATGAAACGATGCTTGTTCAATCTGGTAAGCCTGTTGCTGTTTTCAAAACGCATGAAGAAGCACCGCGTGTATTATTATCAAACTCTGTATTAGTACCTAAATGGGCTAACTGGGAACATTTCCATGAATTAGATAAAAAAGGGCTTATGATGTACGGTCAAATGACTGCTGGTAGCTGGATCTATATTGGTTCTCAAGGTATTGTTCAAGGTACTTACGAAACATTTGCTGAATGTGCGAACCAGCATTTTGGAGGATCATTAGAAGGTACGATTACATTAACAGCTGGATTAGGCGGTATGGGTGGTGCTCAACCATTAGCTGTAACGATGAATGGTGGGGTCGCTATCTGTGTAGACGTCGATCCGTCTAGAATTGAAAAACGTATCGAAACAAGATATTGTGATGTTATGACAGATTCATTAGATGAAGCTTTAGAAAAAGCAGAAGAAGCTAAAAAAGCGGGTAAACCTTTATCAATAGGTTTAGTAGGTAATGCTGCTGAAATTCATCATGAAATCTTAAATAGAGGATTTAAAATTGATATCGTAACAGACCAAACTTCTGCACATGATCCATTGAACGGTTATGTTCCTGAAGGCTATTCACTTGAAGAAGCAGATAAACTTCGTGAAAGTGACCCTAAAAAATATGTAGAATTATCTTCAGCATCTATGAAAAAACATGTAGAAGCAATGTTATTATTCCAAAAAAATGGTGCTGTTGCATTTGACTATGGTAATAATATTAGACAAGTAGCATTCGATGAAGGTTTAGAAAATGCATTTGATTTCCCAGGATTCGTACCTGCATATATCCGTCCATTATTCTGTGAAGGTAAAGGACCATTTAGATTTGCTGCTTTAAGTGGTGACCCTAAAGATATTGAAAGAGCAGACGAATTAATGCGTGAACTCTTCCCTGAAGATGAAAAATTAATGCGTTGGTTAGATATGGCAAGTGAAAAAATTGCTTTCCAAGGATTACCTTCAAGAATTGCATGGCTTGGATATGGCGAACGTGCAAAAATGGGATTAGCATTAAATGAACTTGTTAGAAAAGGTGAAATATCAGCACCAATCGTTATTGGACGTGACCACTTAGATTCAGGTTCAGTAGCATCACCAAACAGAGAAACAGAATCTATGAAAGACGGATCAGATGCTGTAGGTGACTGGGCAATCTTAAATGCACTTGTAAATACAGCTGCAGGTGGTTCTTGGATTTCAGTTCACCATGGTGGCGGTGTAGGTATGGGTTACTCATTACACGCTGGTATGGTCGTAGTAGCAGACGGTAGTGAACGTGCTGATAGAAGACTAGGCAGAGTATTAACAACTGACCCAGGTATGGGTGTAGCAAGACATGCTGATGCAGGGTATGACATTGCAATTGATACTGCAAAAGAAAGAAACGTAGATATTCCAATGTTAAAGGAGAAAGATAACCATGAATGATATCATCATCCAACATATAGGCGAATTAATTTTGCCGAAGAAGACTGACGGACCTCTTAAAGGGAAAGCTTTAAATGAATTAAATATTATCAAAAATGGCACAGTTGTTATAAATGAAGGTAAAGTCGTTTATGCAGGTGAACATACTGAAGAATTTGAAGCTAAAGAAGTGATAGATGCCACTCATAAAGTCGTATCACCAGGTTTAGTAGACGCACATACACACTTAGTGTTTGGCGGGTCTAGAGAACATGAAATGGCACTTAAACAACAAGGGGTAAGTTATCTTGATATCTTGAAACAAGGTGGCGGTATTTTAAGTACGGTTGAAGCGACTCGTGAATCAAGTGAAGAAACACTATACGAAAAATCTAAAAAAGAAATTATTAGAATGATTCAATTCGGTACAACAACTGTAGAAGCTAAAAGTGGTTATGGGTTAGATAAAGCAACTGAATTAAAACAATTAAATGTGGCACATCAATTAGCGCAAGACTTACCGATTCGAATGAAACATACATTTTTAGGACCACACGCAGTGCCTAAAGATGCGAAAGACAATGCAACATTCTTACAAGAAATGATTGATTTATTAGATGATGTGAAAGATAAAGCTGACTTCGCGGATATCTTCTGTGAAACAGGTGTATTCACAATTGAAGAATCAAGACGTTATATGCAAGCAGCAAAAGATAAAGGTTTAAAAGTTAAAATTCATGCTGATGAAATCGATCCACTTGGTGGACTAGGGTTAGCGATAGATGAAGGTGCAATATCTGCAGACCATCTCGTAGCTTCTAGTGAGGAAGATAAGAAAGCGTTAAAAGACAGCGACACTGTAGCTGTATTATTGCCAGGCACAACGTTCTATTTAGGTAAAGATCAATATGCAGATGCTAGAGGTATGATTGATCATAACGGTGCAGTAGCAATTGCGACTGACTTCAATCCAGGTAGCTGTGTGACAGACAACCTTCAACTTGTAATGAGCATTGCGGCATTAAAGCTTAAACTGACGCCTAATGAAATTTGGAATGCTGTTACAGTTAATGCAGCTAAAGCAATTGATGCAGAAGCAGGTACACTTGAAGTTGGCGATCAAGCTGATGTAGTTGTATGGGATATTCCGAACCATGAATATTTACCATATCATTACGGTGTAAACCATGCCGAAACAGTCATCATTAACGGTAAAAAAGTTTATGAAAATACAGGTCTCTTGACTGAATCTTAAGTATAGCTTGAAAATATGATATCAATTTGATATATTTATGTTAATTTAATAACTATATTGTTTAGGAATAAGTAATTTAAGCGTACATGTATAGAGAGCTTGTGGTTGGTGTAAACAAGTCATGAAACTTAAACGAATCTATCCTTTTAAGAAGAACAATCGGTAGAAACCGTTATATGACTTAGAGTGCAGTTTTTAATAACTGTTAAATAGGGTGGCAACGCGTAAGCACCACGTCCCTTGTGTATCAACGAGGAACGTGGTGCTTTTTTCTTAAACAATTATAGTATAAGAGGGAGGAAATATTATGTTAGACATTAGATTAATTAGGTCTGAACCGGAATTTGTTAAAGATAAAGTAGCTAAAAGAGGTGACGATCCAAAGGTCATCGATGAAATTTTAGAATTAGACAAAAAGCGCCGTGAACTCATCGCTCAAACAGAAGAACTTAAATCACGTCGTAATAAAGTAAGCGGGGAAATTGCACAGAAGAAACGCAATAAAGAAAATGCAGACGATGTTATTTTAGAAATGCGTCAAGTTGGCGATCAAATTAAAGAAATCGACCAAAATTTAAATCAATTAAATGAAGATGTTAAGTACAGATTAGTAAGAATTCCTAATTTAATTAGTGATGAAACACCAGTTGGTAAAGATGAAGATGATAATGTAGAAGTACGTAAATGGGGTACACCACGTCAATTTGATTTTGAATCTAAAGCGCACTGGGACTTAGTTGAAAGTCTTAAAATGGCAGACTTTGAAAGAGCTGCTAAAGTATCAGGTGCACGCTTCGTATTCTTAACAGGACAAGGTGCACAACTTGAAAGAGCACTTATGAACTTCATGGTAACGATGCATACAACGCAACATGGTTATACTGAAATGATGGTACCTCAACTTGTAAACGCAGATTCTATGTTTGGTACAAGCCAATTACCTAAATTTGAAGAAGATTTATTCAAAGTAGAAAAAGAAGGCTTATATACAATTCCAACAGCTGAAGTACCTTTAACAAACTTCTATCGTGATGAAGTGTTACAAGATGAACAATTCCCAATTAAATTTACAGGACAATCTGCATGTTTCAGAAGTGAAGCAGGATCAGCAGGTAGAGATACAAGAGGTTTAATTAGATTACACCAATTTAACAAAGTTGAAATGGTGAGATATGAAAGACCTGAAGATTCATTTAAAGCGCTAGAAGAGTTAACTCAACACGCTGAAAATATTTTACAAGCTTTAGAATTACCATACAGAACTGTGAATTTATGTACAGGAGATATTGGATTTGGAAGCTCTAAAACATATGATATAGAAGTATGGCTACCAAGTTACAATGATTATAAAGAAATCAGCTCATGTTCAAATATGACAGATTTCCAAGCACGAAGAGCAAATATTAGATTTAAACGAAACAAAGATGCGAAACCAGAATACGTACACACACTAAACGGAAGTGGTTTAGCAGTAGGTCGTACATTTGCTGCAATCGTTGAAAACTACCAAAACGAAGACGGTACAATCACTGTACCTGAAGTATTAGTACCATTTATGGGTGGCTTAAAAACAATTAAATTATAAATGAGTTAAATCTCTCAAAAAGGGTAATCATATATTGGTTACTCTTTTTTTTGATTTAATGCTTGAATATACTTTTTATATTTGATATACTAAGTATACAAAATAAATAAAGGGAGTTTTGACACATGACAAATTTCAATTTTGACAAAGCACACAGTAGTTTAGAATTTACAGTAAAACATTTAATGGTATCTCGCGTTAAAGGTACTTTTGAAGATTATAACGTAGAAGTATCAGGAGATATCAATGACCTTTCTACATTAAAAGCAACAGTTACAATAAAAGCAGATTCAATTAACACTAAAAACGCTGACCGTGACGCTCACTTAAAATCTGCTGACTTCTTTAGTGCAGATGAAAACCCAAATATTACATTTGAAACAAAATCAATCAGTGAAGATTCAATTACAGGTGATTTAACAATCGCTGGTGTAACACACGAAGAAACATTCGACGTTGATTTCAACGGCGTAAGTAAAAACCCATTAAACGGTGAAACAGTAACAGGTTTTGCAGTAACTGGTAAAATCGACCGTGAAAAATACGGCGTATCATTTAACCAAGCATTAGAAACTGGTGGCGTAATGATCGGTAGAGATGTTAAATTCGAAGCAAGTGCTGAATTCGGTTTAAGTGAATAATTCATATAGATAATCAAACAGTAGAAATTCATTCAATTGAATTTCTGCTGTTTTTTTATATGGTTTGAGATATGAATATAAGTGCACGAAGACTGAGAGATATCGTGCGCTAGGGTGGAAAATAAGGGTGTAACGCACGAAGACAGAGAGATATCGTGCGCTAAGGTGGAAATAAGGGTGTAATGCACGAAGACTACAAGATATCGTGCGCTAGGGTACAAAATAAGGGCATAACGCACGAAGACTTGACCACCTAAATCAAAATAATCAATCAAATATCAAATTATTTAATTATTTTCCGAATATTTAATCAAGTGTTATTGATAAAGTAATATAGGTATGATAAAACTAATACATATTAAAATTCTTTAGAGGTAAGTAAGACTGAGGTTAGACAAACGTTAGACTTACCTATAACTATAGATTGGAGGCATCGTTGTGACAAGTACGAGTATTACGAATAAAGGTTTGTTTCTTCAAGGTGTGAAAGACTGTATACCTACTATGCTTGGGTACTTTAGTGTTGCGCTAGCGTTTGGTATTGTCGGTATTTCATCTGGTTTATCTATTTTAGAAATTGCGTTGTTGTCTATTTTTGTCTATGCGGGTGCTGCTCAATTTATTATATGTGCGTTGGTCGCCATCCACTCCCCTATTTCAGCAATTCTATTGACGGTATTTTTTGTTAACTCAAGAATGTTTCTTCAAAGTTTAGCTTTAGTCCCAGCATTTAAAGGTAATGGTTTCTGGTCGAATATAGGAATAGGTACGCTTGTAACGGATGAGTCATTTGGTGTTGCGATTACGAAATATGCGAAAGAGAAATCGCTCAATGCGACTTGGATGCATGGTTTAAATATTTCAGCTTATTTATTATGGATTGTCACATCTATAATTGGTGGTTTAGTTGGTAACTTAATACCTAAACCTGAAATGTTTGGCCTCGATTATGCTTTAACAGCGATGTTTATCTTTTTATTGATTGCTCAGTTTGAAACGATACATAAAAGCAAAGTCTTAGTATATCTTTATTTAATTTTATTAACGATTGTATGCATGCTTATTCTGACATTATTTATGCCAACTTATTTATCTATTATTGTGTCGACAATTATTGCTTCTGTCGTAGGGGTGGTGTTTGATAAATGAGTATATCGATGTATTTAATTTTAATTACGGTAAGTTGTTTCGTTTTAACTTGGATTATCCGTGTTTCTCCATTTGTATTGTTATCAAAAGCGGATTTACCTGAAAGTGTGATCAAGTGGTTACAATATGTGCCGGTATGTCTCTTTACGGCATTAATACTAGAAGGCATGTTGAATCAAGAAGGCAATGCTGGATTTACGCTTAATTTTGAGAGCATTATTGTCGCGATACCAACGATTCTAATAGCGCTCATATTTAGAAGTTTAACGATTACAGTTATAGCCGGTATGTTTATTATGGCGATTGTGAGATTAGTCTTTTAATTTCATTCGTTAACTTATTGAAAGAAATGCTCATTTCTAGTATTCTTAATATAAATTACATAGCAAAGCTTATTCAGAGAAGTTGAGGGAATTGGCCCGACGACACTTCAGCAACCGGTCATAACAGATACGGTGCTACTACCAACGAGTATACTCGCATAATAAGGATGATGAGGACTTCTTACTTCTTTGACGAGTAAGAAGTCTTTCAATTTAAATAAGAGGGGGTTTTAATGTGATTATTTCTCGAGAAACAGGCATAGTAGATCTTGGACATTTTGAAACAGAATCTGGTGAAGTGATTGATAACTTGAAACTTCAATATGAGTATGTGGGTTATAAAGGCCAGCCACTCGTTGTAGTTTGTCATGCGTT
Organism: Mammaliicoccus sp. I-M35; assembly: GCF_022386455.1. Classification (NCBI taxonomy): domain Bacteria; kingdom Bacillati; phylum Bacillota; class Bacilli; order Caryophanales; family Staphylococcaceae; genus Mammaliicoccus; species Mammaliicoccus sp. I-M35. Next base: position 116,700 of record NZ_JAJNIL010000010.1, read on the forward strand.
AACTGGCAACCATTTAACATATGGTGATGATGAGCATGCAGGTTGGTGGCGTGAAATTATAGATGGCGGTTACCTTTCAATTAATGATTATCAATTTATAACATTTAATGTAATTGGCAGTCCTTATGGATCTAGTTCAAGATTGAATACACCTAATTTTCCAGAACATTTGACGATGAGAGATGTTGCGAGAGCAAATATATTAGGATTGAAACAATTTGGTTACGAAAAAATAGACGTATTAATTGGCGGCTCTTTAGGTGGAATGCAAACGTTAGAAATGCTTTATGACGGTTCGTTTGAAGTGAAAAAAGCAGTCATATTAGCTGCGACAGAGAAGACTTCATCATATAGTAGAGCATTTAATGAAATTGCTAGGCAAGTTATTCATATGAACGGACAAGATGGTTTAAGCATCGCAAGACAACTTGGCTTTTTAACGTATCGTTCAAGTAAAGATTACGAATCAAGATTCTCTGCAGATGATGTTGTAAGCTACCAAAAATATCAAGGCAATAAATTTAAAGAAGCATTCGATAAAGACTGCTATTTAACATTGTTAGATGTATTAGACAGTCATGACATATTTAGAGGACGAGATGATGTTGAAGAGCGTCTACGTCAATTAGAAACGAAAGTATTAACGTTAGGATTTGCGGATGATTTATTATATCCAGATGACCAAGTAAGAGCTTTAGGTCGATTCTTTAAATATCATAGACATTTCTATGTACAAGACAACGTTGGCCATGATGGCTTTTTATTGAATTTTGGAGATTGGGCACCGAACGTTTATCATTTCTTAAAATTATATAAATTTAAAGCACGCTGATATCAACTTAAAAGTCACCTACATTGTTTTAAAGGATAAAAATCTGTAAAATAGAGAAAGATGTTTAATTTAGATTGGGAAGTGAAAAATTTGTCTTTTAAAGTCGATATAAAAGCGACAATCATAGCAACACTTGTACTAGTTCTAAGTGCCGCTATTATAAACTTTGTACCATTATTAGCAATATTGATCATACCATTTATTACGATACCAGGAACGATTCTTTGGTATCGCTCTAAACCGTCCTTTTTTGTGACGGTTGTCATAACGTTATGTGCAACTGTTTTATTTAATCATGTATTCTTATTAACTGCCATGACACTTGTTATTTTTATGAGTGTATTTATTGGGCAGTTACTTATTGAGCGTACATCTAAAGAACGTATGTTGTACTTAGTGACAACATTTATGAGTATTTTGACGATAGGTAGTGTGTTAATTTTACAAATTACGGGAAACTTACCTTTAACAAGCAAGTTCTTTAGCCAGTACCATGATGTATTACTGTCATATTTCCAAATGGGTGGCAATATAACAACTGAAATCGAAGAATCATTACAAGTTTCATTAGAAATATTACAAGCGAGCATTCCTGGGTATATAGTATTATGGGTATTCTTATTAGTGCTTGTGAATTTAGTTGTGACGTTTCCGATTTTAAGAAAATTCAAAGTCGCAACACCTGTGTTCAGACCATTATTTATGTGGCAAATCAATAGAAGTGTAGCATTTGTTTTTGTGATTACAGTGCTTGTGAGTTTGTTTGTTACACAAGACAATGTCGTGGCGTATGGCATAGTCACTAACTTACAATTTGTGTTAGAATGGGTTATATTTATACAAGCATTATCGTTGTTCCATTTATTTGTAAAAGTTAAAAAATTACCAATTATAGTAGGTGTCATCATCTTTGTAATGGCATTTATATTTAAACCGTTTGCGTACTTATTCGGATTAATGGACATTTGGTTTAACTTGAAACAACGTATAAAAAAGTAAATTGAGGTGAGTTTATGAACCGTCAATCTGTTAAAAAAGCCCTAATATTTCCGTACATTATTATGATGATATTAGCTTTGGTGCTAGTCGTATTCAGTTTTTTTAATTCAATATTTTGGGCGATTATTTCGACGGTTGCTACGATAATTCTAATTGCAGTAAGCATATTTTTTGTTAGACAGAGCTTTTTGAAATTAGATTTATATATTGGGAGTTTAGCCGGTAGAATTACGAAAAGTAAAACAAGTGCAGTCAGTGACTTACCAATAGGCGTCATATTATTAGACAAAAATGATCATATCGAATGGATTAATAATTTTGCTAATAAACGATTAGAACGAGACGTTTTAGACGAACCAATTAACGAAGTATTTCCAAATATTTTAAAAAGATTAGAAAATACTTCAGAAGTAGAGATTGAAGAAGGATCATACAAATATAAAGTCACTTATACTGAAGATGAACAGTCTATTTATCTGTTTGATATTACTGAATCTTCCCGTGTATATGAATTATATGAAAATGAAAAACCAATCATAGCAACTATTTTCTTAGATAACTTTGATGAAATTACACAGAACATGAATGACTCTCAACGTTCAGAAATCAATAGTCTGATTACAAGCGTTATAGATGACTGGTCATCACGTTATCAACTGTTTATTAAACGTTATAGTGCTGATCAATTTATCGCGTTATTAAACAAGAGTATATTAGAAGATATCGAAACGTTGAAGTTCAACTTATTAGATGATTTAAGAGATAAGACAAGAGAAATCGGTCACCAATTAACATTGAGTATCGGTATTGGTGAAGGTAGTGAGAACTTAATTGAGCTAGGTGAACTATCACAATCAAGTTTAGACTTAGCGCTCGGCCGTGGTGGCGACCAAGTAGCCATTAAAAATAGTAATGGTAACGTGAGATTCTACGGCGGTAAGACTGACCCGATGGAAAAAAGAACAAGAGTACGTGCGCGTGTGATATCTCATGCGTTACGAGATATCTTAATTGAAGGTGACAAAGTGATCATTATGGGTCATAAATCACCAGATATGGACGCAATCGGTGCAGCAATCGGTGTATCACGTATTGCGAAGATGAATAATCTTGAATCATATATTGTATTAAACGATTCGGATATTGATAGTACATTAGAACGTGTGATGGCTGAAATAGACGAGAAGCCTGATTTGAAAGAAAGATTTATTACATCAGAAGAAGCTTGGCATGAAATGACACCACGTACAACACTCGTTGTCGTGGATACACATAAACCTGAACTTGTAATCGATGAGAACTTGCTTAATAAAGCAAACAGAAAAGTCGTTATTGACCATCATCGTCGAGGCGAAAGTATTATCTCAAGTCCATTACTTGTTTATATGGAACCTTATGCAAGTTCGACAGCTGAGCTTGTTACAGAGTTGTTAGAATATCAACCAACAGAACATCGTTTAACGAGAATCGAATCAACGATTATGTTAGCCGGTATTATTGTGGATACACGTAACTTTACATTAAGAACAGGATCAAGAACATTTGATGCTGCGAGCTTTTTAAGAAGTCACGGTGCAGATACGATTCTTTGTCAGCACTTCTTAAAAGACGATATTGATACGTATATTAAACGTTCAGACTTAATTAAGACAGTTAAATTATTCCGCGGTGGTGTCGCAATTGCGCATGGTGAAGATCATGAAACATATCACCCTGTTACAGTTGCTCAAGCAGCAGATGAATTGCTTGGCTTAGAAGGTGTAGAAGCATCTTATGTAGTAGCACGAAGATCAGAAGACACAATTGGTATTTCTGCCCGTTCGTTAGGAGAAGTAAACGTACAATTAACGATGGAAGCACTCGGTGGAGGCGGCCACTTATCCAATGCTGCAACACAAATTAAAAATACAACAGTAGAAAAAGCAATCGAAGCATTAGTTGAGGTTGTTGAATCAGATGATAAAGGAGTGGAAGAATAATGAAAGTTATTTTCACACAAGATGTTAAAGGTAAAGGTAAAAAAGGTGAAGTGAAAGACGTACCAGTAGGATATGGTCAAAACTATTTAATCAAAAATAATTATGCTGTAGAAGCAACACCTGGAAACCTCAAACAATTAGAACAACAAAACAAACGTCAAGAAGAATTAAAACAACAAGAAATAGAAGATGCTAAAGCACTTGCGGAAAAACTTAAAGAATTAGAAGTTAAAATTCCGGCTAAAACAGGTGAAGGCGGTAAATTATTCGGATCAGTAAGTACGAAACAAATTACGCAAGCATTAGATAAACAACACAAAATCAAAGTTGATAAACGTAAAATGGACTTACCAAATGGTATTCACAGTTTAGGTTATACAAATGTACCAATTAAACTACACAACAAAGTTTCTGGTACATTAAAAGTACATGTTGTTGAAGAATAAAGGCATCAATAAAATGGTCGGTATTTGATTTACCGACCTATTTTAATGCGTTATAATAAAAATTATTAAAAATGGAAAGGAGTAATCAGTATGGATGGTATGGATAATATGATGAACCCAAAACAAATGCCCCATAGTATAGAGGCTGAACAATCTGTTATCGGTGCAATCTTGATTGATCCTGAACTGATTAACTCAACAGGTGAAACATTAATACCTGAAGCTTTCTATCGTGCAAATCATCAACACATATTTAGAGCGATGTTAATGCTAAATGAACAGAATAAAGAAATTGACTCTGTTACATTGATGGACCAGTTGGCTGCAGAATCATTATTAGAAGAAGCAGGCGGTCCAGCCTATTTAGCAGAATTAGCAAATAATGTCCCAACAACAAGAAACATACATTTCTACATAGATATTGTGTTTAAACATGCAGTGAAACGCCAACTCATTCGTGTGGCGGATAGTATTGCTGAAGATGGGTATAATCCTGAACTTGATTTAGAATCATTGTTAGGAGATGCAGAAAAGAGAATTTTAGAGATTTCTGCTTCAAGAGGTACGGAAGGCTTCAAAGATATTAAAGATGTATTAAGTATTGTGTTTGATAATGCTGAACAGCTCGATCAAAATAACGGACAAACACCAGGTATACCAACTGGTTATCGAGATTTAGACCAAATGACAGCAGGATTTAACCGAAATGATTTAATCATTATTGCGGCACGTCCATCAGTTGGTAAGACTGCCTTCGCATTAAATATCGCACAACAAGTTGCAACGCACCAAGACTTATATTCAGTCGGTATTTTCTCTTTAGAGATGGGTGCCGATCAACTTGCTACACGTATGATATGTAGTACAGGAAATGTCGATTCAAATAGATTGCGTACAGGTTCAATGACTGAAGAAGACTGGAGCAGGTTTACAGTTGCAGTAGGTAAACTATCTAGAACGAAAATATTTATCGATGATACACCAGGTATCCGAATTACGGATATTCGTGCTAAATGTCGTAGGCTCAAACAAGAACATGGATTAGATATGATCATGATTGACTACTTACAATTAATTCAAGGTAGTGGATCTCGTAGTTCAGATAATAGACAACAAGAAGTATCAGAAATCTCTCGTATGCTTAAAGCAATCGCAAGAGAATTAGAATGTCCTGTTATTGCGTTAAGTCAGTTATCTCGTGGTGTTGAACAACGACAAGATAAGAGACCAATGATGAGTGATATTCGTGAATCAGGTTCGATTGAGCAAGATGCGGATATTGTTGCCTTCTTATATAGAGATGACTATTACTCAAGAGGCGGCGAAGATGAAGACGGAGAAGCGGTCGATGCAGGTGCACAAGACGAGAATGGTGAAATTGAAATCATTATCGCTAAACAACGTAACGGCCCAACAGGAACCGTTAAACTACACTTCATGAAACAATATAACAAATTCACCGATATTGACTATCAACATGCCGGAATGGAATTTGGATAAAAAAGTTTTTAAGCTAAAAGACGTACGTTTATTGTATATTATGCAAAAATGTACGTCTTTTGTTTTGTGTAAAGTAACACTTATGTGCTTAAGTTTGTGTTTTTGAAAATGAATAAAATGGTTGTAATCCTTTTAAATACTGTGGTTAAGGTGTTTTTTAGCAATTATTGCGTGAACAAGAATTGTAATTTGACACTCGTAATTAATGTTCGTTTTTAGTTTGCAATTTAAGGATAGTACTGATAGAATACTTAATGGTTAATGAGAAAAAGCGGAGGTGCTCACATGTCATCAATCGTAGTCGTTGGGACGCAATGGGGAGACGAAGGTAAAGGTAAAATTACAGATTTCTTAGCAGAGGATGCAAACGTTATTGCACGTTTTTCAGGTGGTAACAATGCAGGTCACACAATTAAATTTGATGGAGAAACTTACAAATTGCATTTAGTACCATCAGGTATTTTTTATCAAGAGAAATCAAGTGTTATCGGTAACGGTGTAGTTGTTGATCCAGTAGCTTTATTGAAAGAATTAGATGCTTTAAATGAACGCGGAGTTGCAACAGACAATTTAAGAATTTCAAACCGTGCGCAAGTCATCTTACCATATCATCTTAAACAAGATGAATTAGAAGAAGAAAAACGCGGTGACAACAAAATTGGTACAACTAAAAAAGGTATCGGTCCAGCTTATGTAGATAAAGCACAACGTATCGGTATCCGTATGGCTGATTTATTAGATAAAGAAACTTTTGAAAAACGCTTAAAAGAAAATCTTGAATATAAAAATGAATTATTCGAAAAAATGTTCAACGCAGAAGGTTTCACTTTTGAAGAAATTTTTGAAACTTACTATGCAGCAGGACAACGTTTGAAAGAATATGTAACAGACACAGCTAAATTATTAGATGATGCTTTCGTAAACAATGAAAAAGTATTATTCGAAGGTGCTCAAGGTGTGATGTTAGATATCGACCACGGTACATATCCATTCGTTACTTCAAGTAATCCAATTGCAGGTAACGTTACAGTAGGTGGCGGTGTTGGTCCAACATACGTATCTAAAGTAATTGGTGTATGTAAAGCTTATACATCTCGTGTAGGAGACGGTCCATTCCCAACAGAATTATTTGATGAAGATGGTCACCATATCCGTGAAGTAGGTCGTGAATACGGTACAACAACTGGAAGACCACGTCGTGTAGGTTGGTTTGACTCAGTAGTTCTACGTCACTCACGCCGTGTAAGTGGTATTACAGATTTATCAATCAACTCAATTGACGTATTAACAGGATTAAAAACAGTTAAAATCTGTACAGCATACGAAATTGACGGTGTTGAAATCACTGAATACCCAGCAAACTTAAACGAATTAGAACGTTGTAAACCAATCTTTGAAGAACTACCAGGTTGGGAAGAAGACATCACAGGATGCCGTTCACTAGAAGAATTACCAGATAACGCACGCCGTTATTTAGAACGCATTTCTGAATTATGTAACGTTAAAATTTCTATCTTCTCAGTAGGACCAGATAGAAACCAAACAAACCTATTAGAAAACTTATGGGACTAATAAAATAAAGAGAAACCAGCAGATACGTAGCGTATCTGCTGGTTTTTTCATGTTAGGGGAAGGTTTTGTGTGGTTTGGGATGGGGTGAGTTGGGGTGATGAGTTGGTTGGGGGGTGTTGAGCGTTGATATAAGGTGATGAGGGGTGAGTTGGGTTGGGATGTTTAGGGAAACTGGAACAGATTGGGGGCAGATCGGAGAAGATGTGAGTTAATGAGGTGGTAAACACACGAGATTGGTGAAAATGTGAGTTAAAGAGGTGGTAAACTCACAAGATTGAAAAAGATGTGAGTTAAAGGTGGAATAAACTCACGAGATTGGAGAAGATGTGAGTTAAAGAGGTAGTAAACTCACGAGATTGGAGAAGATGTGAGTTAAAGAGGTAGTAAACTCACAAGATTAGAAAAGAAGTGAGTTAAAGGCGTAATAAACTCACAAGATCGTAAAAATTTTAGAAGTAAAAAATAGAAATACTGTTTATACTAGCGAATTTAAAGTATCTGTTTTAAAATTTAGACAAGATCATAAACAAAAGGAGGATCTTAAACTATGGCTAAAAAACGAACTAAATCAAATAATAAAAATTTACCTTTAAATGAAAATGAACGCGAAGAACTTGAAAGACTTAGAAAAGAAAATGAGACGTTAAAAGAAGGTATAGCCTATCAAAAAAAGTTACAGGCCTTGACTGATATATATGGAAGCAACAATCAGAAAAAATAAAGGTCATTAATGTACTGCATGAAACATATAATATACTCATTAAGGTTTATATTTTTGAGTGCTGTTCAAAGTCATAGCTTAACTTTTAAATAAAGCCAAGAGATGCCTCAAGTCATGGCTTAAGTCCTGAATAAAGCCAAGAGATCGCCTATCAACCCCATCTTGAACCCGATCCTCACCCCCATACATCGCCGACCATCCTCAACGATCCTCACCCCCATACATCGCCGACCATCCTCAACCACCTACATCCATTCCCTCACCCATCCCCAACCACATCCCAACAAAAAAAGCATAAAAACTTATCATTTCAAGGTTGTCTACCAACTGCGCTCTAGACACTAACTTAATCAGTCTGCCTAATTAAGACTGTCCGCAATCATAGACGTCTATCTGTACTTTGAAATCATAAATTCTTATGCATGTTACTGTGATTGATTAATGTATTTCTCTTTTCTTAAATCGTCCGCCTTTTACTTCGCTCACGTCACCGATTGATAGGAATGCGGTGTTATCTATTTCTGTTACGATATCTTTTAGTTTGGATTCTTCTAATCGTGTGATGACACAGAATACGACTTTTTTATCTTCGCCTGTATATGCGCCTTCTCCATTCAGATATGTCACACCTCTACCGAGTCGGTCATTGATGGCTTCTCCGATATCTCTATATGTATCGCTAATGATCCATACGGCTTTTGATTCATCAAATCCTTGAACGGTTACGTCAATCATTTTAGCAGCTATAAAATAAGCAATAACGGAAAACATCGCTGATTCCCAATTGAATACAAATCCTGCAGCTGTAAATATGAAGAAGTTAATCAACATGACGATTTCGCCTACTGAAAATGGTGCTTTACTGCTGATTAAGATAGCACTGATTTCAGATCCGTCTAAAGATCCGCCATATCGTATTACGAGACCTACGCCTAAACCAATAATTGCGCCTCCAAAGATTGTTACTAAAAATGCTTCTTTAATAAAAGGATCAAAATGATGTAAGTAGGCTGTTGTAATAGATAATATTGTAATTGCGTAAATTGTAGAAATCGTGAATGTCTTACCAATCTGCTTGTATCCTAAAAAGAAAAACGGAATATTTAGTAGAAAGATAAATAATCCAAGCTTTAAATTGGTGAGATGACTCAAAATAATTGCGATACCGACAATGCCACCATCTAGTAAATTGTTAGGAACTAAAAATAATTCTAACCCTACCCCCATTAATATACTGCCGATGGTGATAAATATGAATCGTTTGAGGATTTCTCCTTTACGTAATTTACGATGTCCTTTTCTAATAACTTGTGCTTGTTCCATATTATCATCCCTTTTTAGTACTTCTATATTTATTATATAAAAAATTTAAAATAAAATCTTGTCTTCTGTATATTAGTCATGCTATAATCAATCTTGTGTTAAACAGAGGCCCCTTGGTCAAGCGGTTAAGACACCGCCCTTTCACGGCGGTAACACGGGTTCGAATCCCGTAGGGGTCACCATCTCAATTTTATACATAAGGTCCCGTGGTGTAGCGGTTAACATGCCTGCCTGTCACGCAGGAGATCGCGGGTTCGATTCCCGTCGGGACCGCTTTTAATGCTTATCGTAATAACGATAAGCATTTTTTTGTTGTTCAATCATAGATTAACGTCAAACAATAGAATTAATAGACAAATAGTGTTAAATTATAGTATAGGATATCATGCACAATTGTGTGCTTAGAGATACTTATTTTCAAAAAGAAATGAGGTAAATGTATGGCTAGAAAAATAGTAGTCGTTGATGATGAAAAACCAATTGCAGATATACTTGAATTTAATTTAAAAAAAGAAGGTTATGATGTTTATTGCGCATATGACGGTAATGACGCAGTAGATTTGATATATGCAGAAGAACCAGACATCGTATTATTAGATATTATGCTTCCTGGTAGAGATGGTATGGAAGTATGTAGAGAAGTTCGTAAGAAATTTGAAATGCCAATCATTATGTTAACAGCTAAAGACTCAGAAATTGATAAAGTTCTAGGGTTAGAGTTAGGTGCAGATGATTATGTGACGAAGCCTTTTTCAACACGTGAATTAATCGCGCGTGTAAAAGCAAACTTACGTAGACATTATTCTCAACCAACACAAACAGAAGACGAAGAAACAAATGAAATCGTCATTAAAGATATTACGGTATACCCTGATGCATATTCAATTAAAAAACGTGGTGTCGATATCGAATTGACACACCGTGAATTTGAATTGTTTCATTATTTAGCAAAACATATTGGACAAGTTATGACGCGTGAACACTTACTCCAAACTGTATGGGGTTATGATTATTTTGGAGATGTACGTACAGTCGATGTTACGATACGTCGTCTACGTGAGAAAATCGAAGACGATGCATCACATCCAGAATATATTGTGACGCGTAGAGGTGTGGGTTATTTCCTACAAACACAAGAGTAGGCTGATATTATGAATTGGCTAAAGAAGTTTCAGTCCTTACACATTAAACTTGTCGTTATTTATGTTTTATTAATCATTATTGGTATGCAAATTATTGGATTATATTTTACAAATAGTCTTGAGAAAGAACTGACACGTAACTTCAAGACAAATATTGAACAACACGTGAAACAGATTAATTACAACATAAAGAAAACGTACAACTCAGAAGATCCAAATCGGAACTTCCAAAAAGAAATACAAAATATATTAGATGATTATGCCAATAGAACTGAAATTGATGAGATTAAGTTTATTGATCAAGATCAAATTATTGTGGCGACATCTAAAGCTACGAATCAAAATACCGTCAATCAAAAAGTAAACGATAGCTCTGTACAAAAGGCGTTATCATTAGGAAAAGCTAATGATAAAATCGTATTAAAAAATGATTCATCCGATAGTAATAGAGTATGGATCAAAAATAAACCTGTTGAATACGAAGGTGAAGTTGTCGGAGATATATATGTTGAATCAGATATTGATTCTGTTTACGAGCAGTTAAACAACATTAACCAAATCTTCATCATCGGTACAGCAATCTCATTATTGATTACAATCGTGCTCGGTTTCTTCATCGCGAGAACAATTACGAAACCTATATCAGACATGCGTAACCAAACGTTAGAGATGTCTAAAGGTAACTATACGCAGCGCGTTAAGATATACGGAAATGACGAAATCGGTGAACTTGCGCTGTCATTTAATAACTTATCTAAACGTGTACAAGAAGCACAAGCGAATACGGAAAGTGAAAAGCGTCGTCTAGACTCGGTTATCACGCATATGAGCGATGGTGTCCTTGCCACGGATAGACGTGGTCGCGTACGTATTATTAATGAAATGGCGCTTAAAATGTTAGGTCTAGAACGTGCCGATGTAGAAGCGAAACATATATTAGATATTCTAAATATTGATGATGATTATTCATTAGATGACTTACAAGAGAATAATGATAGTTTCATTATTGATATTAATAGTGAAGAAGGCATTATTGCGCGTGTTAACTTCAGTACAATTATTCAAGATACAGGCTTTATCAATGGCTATATTGCCGTATTACATGACGTTACAGAGCAGCACATTTTAGAAAATGAACGTCGCGAATTCGTTGCGAATGTTTCACATGAATTGCGTACACCATTAACATCTATGAGAAGTTATATAGAAGCATTAGAAGAAGGTGCTTGGCGTGATCCTGAAGTTGCACCGACATTCTTAAATGTTACACGTGAAGAAACAGACCGTATGATTCGTCTTGTGAATGACTTATTACAACTTTCTAAAATGGATAGTTCAAGCGATCAAATGAACTCTGAATTGATTGATTTTAATATGTTTATTAACAAAATCATTAACAGACACGAAATGTCGCAAGGTAAGAACGTGACATTCATTAGAGATATACCTGTTAAAGGTTTATTCGTTGAAATTGATCCAGATAAGATGACACAAGTGTTTGATAACGTCATTACAAATGCGATTAAATACTCACAAGAATCTCATAAACGTGTAGAGTTTCATGTGAAACAAAATACTTTATATAACCGAATGACAATACAAATTAAAGATAATGGTATCGGTATTCCAGTGAATAAAGTAGATAAAATCTTTGATCGTTTCTACAGAGTAGATAAAGCGAGAGCACGTAAAATGGGTGGTACAGGTTTAGGTTTAGCCATCACTAAAGAAATCGTAGAAGCACATAAAGGTAGAATATGGGCGAGCAGTAAAGAAGGTCAAGGTACATCCATCTATATAACATTGCCATGTGAAGTCATGGAAGATGAGTTTGGTGATTGGGATGCGTAATAGAGAACTGATTAAATCTGCTATCCTCATAATCCTTGTGCTTATCAGTGTGTTTATGACATACCGCGTATGGACATTTACACCTGAACTGACAGATTTAGAAACAGATGTGAATACAGAAACACCTTCTATTGGACCTAAAATTAGTAAGCCTATTGATAGTGTGATTATGCCTTTTAGAATGATTAATCGAAATGGCACGGACGTGAAAGGGACGTCTAACGTGAAAGACATCAAGAAGATTACTGACCAATTGTTGAGTAAAGAAGTGAAGAAAGTTGATATTCTAAGCAGTGAGTCAGTCGTTCAACTTGAAGATTTATCTGAACGATATACGATTTTAGACTTCCCTGATAGCATCCCGAGTGAAATGTACTTAAACCAAGTATTAGGCATGAATATGAACTATTATCCTAATATTAATTTTGATCGAATTCTTGTAGATACGAAATCAACGAAAGAAGCTGTTGTGTATCTTTTAAGTGAGAATAAGCAAAAGGCTGTTAAACTACAGACAAATATTAAAAGCACTCAATTTGATAAGGTGAATAAAGAAGCAGCACCAGATTTGAAGCCTTATACAGGCATGATTACAAATGAAACGACTACGAATGAAATCTACCAAATTTATGCACCAGAGAATGCAGATAATATGAATATTTACCGTTACGTTTCTAACAAAATATCCGTATCTGAATTAAATGATGTAATTCTCGGGGATTCGGTGATTGCGCGTAGTAATGAACATAACGTTTCGACGTATAACAACAATACGGGGATTTCTACCGTGAACGAAGCGAAACAAACATATCGTTATACGAATTTATCAGAAGATGAAAATCGTCAAAAAGATATGGCAAAATCAATTACAAATTCATTTAAATTTATTAATGAACATGCAGGTTATACAGATGAATTCCGTCTGTTTAGTACAGATCAAAAATCTGGTAAAATAGACTATCAAATGTTCTTAAATAATTACCCAGTGTTTAATGATGATAAGTTATCTTCAATAGAAGCGGTGTGGGGTAGAGATACGATTAATGAATACAATCGCGGTCTTATTACAACAGGAGTAGCCGTACCGTCTAAAAAAGAAGCGGATAAATTACCTTCATCAGAAGAAGTCAGATTTAGCCTAGCTTCTAATGGTTCCATTGATTTTAACAAAGTTACGAATATAGCGATTGGCTATGATTTATCATTACCAAAAGACGAAATTAATAACTTACAAGACACGATTGAATTTACACCGAAATGGTATGTGAAATATGACGGTGAATGGAAACGGTACGAGAATGGAGGGTTGTCTTAATGGATTGGAAACATGCTAAGTCACTCTTCATCATTGTGTTTATTCTCATTAATATAGGATTGGTCGTTGTCTACTTTAATAAAGTAAATAACTCTATCGTTCAAGAATCAAACGCACAATCAGATGTCAATTTTGCTAAAGAAGGCATAGACATCCCGCAGTTACCAGAATATCGAGATAAGAAGATGCAAGCCATTACAGGTAGTAGTAAATCTTTCGATTCAGATGAGCTTGAAGGTGTTTATTCATTAAGTGAAAAAGACACGAAAATCAATAAAGATATTGATGCAGATTTAGATAAAGATAGTAAACAGTCATCATTTAAGAGCTTCATTAACAAAGATGCTTTTAAAGGTAAAGATTATGAATATAAAAAGAACAACACAGATAAAAACAAAGTCGTCTATGAACAAAACTATGAAGGTTTACCAATACTCAACAACAACAAAGGACAAATCGTCATAGATATGGATAATGGTAAAGCTAAGTCATATACACAAACGTATTTAGACAAACTTAAACCAGGTAATGGCGACAACAACAATAAACGTACGATAGCAGATGCTAAGACAGCTTTAGAGACATTGTATTACAACACGTACCTTAAAAAAGGTGATAAAGTAGAGTCTGTAAGGTTAGGCTACTACAGTGTCGTTAAAGAAATAGGCGGACAAGTACTTGTACCGTCATGGGAAGTTAAAATTAAATCCGAAAAAGACGGTAAAACAGAAACGAAGACATTGTATATCGATGCCATTAAACCAGAATCTACCGTCTTAGAAGAATCGTAAGAGAAGCAGTAATTAAAGGAGATGAACACTTGTGATCGCAATGAGCGTACTCGCAAGTGGCAGTACAGGAAATGCCACTTATATAGAATCAGATAAAGGAAGCCTACTTGTCGATGCTGGCTTAACAGGAAAGAAAATAGAAGCTCTCTTTCAACAAATTGACCGTAACATCAGCGACTTAGAAGGTATCTTAGTAACCCACGAACATATCGATCACATAAAAGGGTTAGGTGTACTCGCAAGAAAGTATAAACTACCTATCTATGCGAACAAAAAAACATGGCAAATGATAGAAGCTAAAGATAAAAACATACCACTAGATCAAAAGTTCCATTTCGAACCATATGAAACAAAGACTTTAGCAGGTATGGATATTGAATCATTTAGCGTATCACATGACGCAATAGACCCACAGTTCTATATCTTTAACAACGACTATAAAAAGTTAACGATGATTACAGATACAGGCTACGTGTCAGACCGCATGAAAGGTATGATACACGGAAGTGATGCCTTTGTATTCGAAAGTAATCACGATGTGGATATGTTAAGAATGGGCAAATATCCATGGAAGACGAAACAACGTATATTAAGCGACATGGGTCACGTATCTAACGAAGATGCAGCACATGCAATGTGTGATGTAATAACAGGTAGCACGAAACGTATCTATCTGTCACACTTAAGCCAAGACAACAACATGAAAGATTTAGCAAGAATGAGCGTTGGGCAAGTATTAAACGAACATGATATTGATACAAATAAAGAAGTCATTTTATGTGATACAGATAAAGAAAAAGCAACACCCATATACTACATTTAAAAAAGATATCCCCAATTATAGAGTTGGGGATATCTTTTTAGTTTGTGCACATATATACCCACAGTTATACACAAATGTCCACAAACTGTGAATAATATAGGTAGTTATCCACTATTTTATCCACAATGCATATAAATCCGTGGATAAATCATAATAAAATGTATAAAAATAAACGACTTAATATTTAGAAAACGTACAAAAAATTAAAATTGTTGATATAATAATAAAGAAAACTGTGCATAAGTTAATAACATGTGGATAACTTTTAACAAGATGAATAAAGGTGGATAAAAATGAAGATAACAATCATAACGGTAGGTAAACTAAAAGAGAAATACTGGAAACAAGCCGTAGATGAATATAATAAACGCTTAGGTGCATATACAAAGACAGAACTCATCGAAGTAGCAGACGAAAAAGCACCCGATAATATGAGCGATAAAGATATAGAGATTGTGAAAGAAAAAGAAGCGGACAGAATCATGTCTAAAATCAAACAAGACAGTTACGTCATTACCCTGGAAATACAAGGAAAGATGTTAACAAGCGAAGGACTCAGTAAAGAAATCGATAACCTCATGACAAGAGGCAATTCGCACATCACATTTATCATCGGCGGATCAAACGGCCTGCATCAAAAAGTATTACAACGCAGCAACTACGCCCTATCATTCAGCAAAATGACCTTCCCACACCAAATGATGAAAGTCATCCTGATGGAACAAGTTTATCGCGCATTTAAGATCATGCGTGGGGAAGCATATCATAAATGATGCGGTTTTTTCAGCCGCTTCATAAAGGGATTTTGAATGTATCAGAACATATGAGGTTTATGTGAATTGCTGTTATGTTTTTAAGAAGCTTATCATAAGTAATGAGGTTCATGATTTTTGACATAGTTAGCCTCCGCAGTCTTTCATTTCAAGTAAATAATAGCGAAATATTCTTTATACTGAATACTTATAGTGAAGCAAAGTTCTAGCTTTGAGAAAATTCTTTCTGCAACTAAATATAGTAAATTACGGTAAAATATAAATAAGTACATATTGAAGAAAATGAGACATAATATATTTTATAATAGGAGGGAATTTCAAATGATAGACAACTTTATGCAGGTCCTTAAATTAATTAAAGAGAAACGTACCAATAATGTAGTTAAAAAATCTGATTGGGATAAAGGTGATCTATATAAAACTTTAGTCCATGATAAGTTACCCAAGCAGTTAAAAGTGCATATAAAAGAAGATAAATATTCAGTTGTAGGGAAGGTTGCTACTGGGAACTATAGTAAAGTTCCTTGGATTTCAATATATGATGAGAATATAACAAAAGAAACAAAGGATGGATATTATTTGGTATATCTTTTTCATCCGGAAGGAGAAGGCATATACTTATCTTTGAATCAAGGATGGTCAAAGATAAGTGATATGTTTCCGCGGGATAAAAATGCTGCAAAACAAAGAGCATTAACTTTATCTTCCGAACTCAATAAATATATTACATCAAATGAATTTAATACTGGAAGATTTTATTACGCAGAAAATAAAGATTCATCTTATGATTTAAAAAATGATTATCCATCAGGATATTCTCATGGATCAATAAGATTCAAATATTATGATTTGAATGAAGGATTCACAGAAGAAGATATGCTAGAGGATTTAAAGAAATTTTTAGAACTATTTAATGAATTAGCTTCAAAAGTTACAAAAACATCCTATGATAGCTTGGTCAATAGCATAGACGAAATACAGGAAGACAGCGAAATTGAAGAAATTAGAACAGCACAAAAAGATAAGACACTCAAGGAAGTGGAAGCACCTAAAGGAATAATTCCAAAATATAAAAAAGGTGTATCAAAGACTACTAAAAATGATTCAGAAATTGAAAAATCAAATAAAGAGAATAAATTAACCGGTAAAGTTGGAGAAAAATTAGCGCTAAATTACTTTAATGAGCTAATTGATAATAAAATAGACGAAGATAAGAAAGAACAGTTTAGGAATATTTTAAATGATAATCCAGGCTCTCAACACGGTCATGGCTATGATTTAGTAGCTTTTGATCCAACAAATACAGATAAAGCTGTAGAAAAATTTATTGAAATTAAAACATCTACATCTTCTAGTATTGAGGAACCATTTTTTATGTCGCTAAATGAAATGTTTGCTATGAAAGAATATAAGCAGAAATATTTAATATTAAGAATATTTAATGTTTCCGGTAAAGAACCACAATTTTATTTTATAGATCCATATGCAAATTATTCTGAATTTAAAGATGTAGATGATCTCATTGACAAAGTATTTAATGTAGAAGCTATTCAGTATAAAGTTTTTGGCGAAAAATGATTACTTGAACAAGAGCTAAAATAAAATTGTGATCTAATAAAAATAGAAACTGTAATTTAAATAAAACTTTCTAAATAAGCTAACTGATAAAAAATCAGTTTGTCCACAGTCTGAAACAAGATTCCTATATTCTTTAGGAATCTTGTTTTTTCTATTTTTATGGTGATAAAGAGCAGATAAGATAATGTGTAATAATCACAAAAAAGTTAAATATTTTAAGGCTTGTTTAATTATTAATGATTTTATATATAAAGAGCAGTATAATAAAGTTGTTAATATATTATGAATAATATTCAAGTAATTTTATTGTTTTTTAATTTGTCGATATTTAAGTTGAGTTAAATTTAAAGGGTGTAATTTGTTTTACAATGATGAAGATAATTAGTCTATCAAAATAAAGGGGTTGGGACTGTTATGAGTGATAATTTGTCATTATTCATTGACTATATCAATGATAATATAATCTATGGTAGTGAAATCAAACGGGAGAAATTAGAGAATTTATTTAATCAATTTGCTATAAAAAATGTTGAAAAGAACATTGTCTATGATGAACTGAAATCTTTAGATATTACAATCATTGAGTCACAGGATTCATATAAAAATAAATTGAAGAGATTATTTTCGGTTCTGTTGCAAAGTAAAAAAATATAGCTAACCACTAATTTATCATGTCAGTGTTCGCTTAACTTGCTAGCATGATGCTAATTTCGTGG